>NZ_JBVIPD010000020.1:0-80143 GCF_055578235.1 Streptomyces sp. NPDC033136 | reverse complement strand
CCCCTCCCCCCCCCCGCCCCCCCCCCCCCTCCCCCCCCCCCCCCCCCCCCCCCCCCCCCCCCCCCCCCCCCCCCCCCCCCCCCCCCCCCCCCCCCCCCCGCCACGGTCAGCGCGTGGCCGTCCAGCTGTGGGCGACGTCCACGATGACGCGGTCCTCCAGCTGCAGCACCCGGAAGGGCAGCCGGGCACGGACGCCCAGGCCGATCTTGGTCTCGCCCTCGAAGCTGCCGGCGAACCGGGTGTCCCGGAAGGTGCGGTAGCCGGTGAGGTCCACGCCCGGCAGCGGGCGCGCCACCCGGCCGGGGTAGGTGGCGGCACCCGTCTCCGGGTCGTAGGCGGGTGCGGCCACCCGCACCTCGAGGACGGCACCGCCGGCCACGGGAATGTGACGGCCCGACCCGTCCTGGTGGAGCCGGTCGACGTACTGGACGGTGTAGCCGACGCCGCTGCCCGCGCCGGGCACGTCGACGACCATCCGGTCGTAGCAGGCGTGCCGGCCGGTCCTGACGTTCGTCATCGAGGCCACCGTGGCGTCGGCACCGGTCTTGGCGAGGCTTCCCCAGCCGGTCGGACACGTCGTGGACCGGGTGGCGGACTGCGGGGCGGCGGCCGGTGCGGCGCCGGCCGGGACCACCGCCACACCCATGGTGGCGCCTACGAGCGCGAGAGTCGCGCATGCTCTTCTGATTCGTACCATTGCAGCCCCCGAGGCTCGCGTACTGGTGATACCAGGTGAGACGACCGGCTTGACCGAAAGGTTGCACTTGCCGCGCCGGACCGCCGACCATGGCACATCCTGGTGGGGAGCGATTGATGTCCGGTGCGTCCCACCGGGAGGACGCGAGATGGATGAGGCAGCCGCCGTTCCGGACAGGCCGCGGTCACCCGGTGGCCGGAGCCCGGGCGGGACCGGCGGCGGGGCCCGGACGGGCGACACGGGCCGGATCGAGGATGCCCTGACCAGCCCGCTGGTCGAGGCCGTACGGGACCTCGGGGGCTACGGCGGACTGGTCTACCTGCGCTCTCGCGACCGGCGCTCGCTCGTGCTCGCGATGGTCGCCGGCGTGCCAAGGTCCCTGCTCAAGAGCTGGTGGCGAGTGCCGGTGGGCGGCGCCCTGCCCATGGCGGAGGCCTACCGGCGCGACGAGACCCTGTGGCTGCCCGACGAGCGGGCCACCATGGTGCGCTTTCCGCACTTCACCGCCGGGCTGCCGTACTCCTTCGGTTCCGCCTACCAGCCCGTAAGGGCAGGCGGCGAGACCGTGGGCGTCCTGGTCGTGCTGCGCTCGGCCGCCCGGGCGCCCCTCGACGCGGAGGCCGTGGCACTCGCGCTGCGCCCCGCCGAGCGGAACCTCCAGGAGCGCCTCGGCCGCCTCGCCGCCGGCCGGCCCCACGGGGGCGCCGCCGCGACCCGCGTCGAGTACGACGACGAGCCGGTCGGTGTGCGGCTGCCCACCCCCGCCGCCCGCCCGGTCCGGATCGGGCTGATCGACTGGGACCTGGACAGCGACCGGTGCACGGCGGACGACGAGGCTCTTGTTCTCCTCGGTGTCGCCCGGGCGGACTTCGGCGAGACCCTCACGGAGATCGAGGCCCGCGTCAGCCCCGACGACCTGCACGAGCTGCGGGCGAGCCGGCGCGACGCGCTCACCCACGGCCGGGTCAGGTCCCGGCAGTTCCGGGTGAAGGAGGAGTCCGCGGGCAGCGGCGAGATCAGTTACCGGCCTCTCGAACTGTGGGGCCATCTCGTCGGCGGCGCCGGCTCCGCCCGGATCCTGGTGGGCGCGCTCGTCGACGCGGTTGGCGGCCTCACCGCCGCCGAGGCCGCCGAGCGGCTGCCCGACGGCCTGTTCGCCCTGGATCAGGACGGCCGGGGAACGTACGCCAACCGCCGCTGCGAGGAACTGCTGGGCTGCGGCCGGGAGGAACTCCTGGGCCGCTACCCGTGGGAGGTGATCACCTGGCTTCGGGACCCCGCCTACGAGGACCGCTACCGGGCGGCGATGTTCTCCCAGGAGCAGGTGTCCTTCCTCGTGCGGCGTCCCGGCGGCAACTGGCTGAACTTCACGCTGTACCCGGACGTGCACGGGCTGACCGGCCGGATCCGTCCGGCCGGCCCGCCGAGCGGAGGCGAGCCGGCGTTCGAGGCCGAGTCCGGCGCCGGCCTCCTCCCGGGTGCGGCCGTGATCCCGCCGCCCGAGCCGGTCGCCGCGGCACGCGCCGGGGCGCTCTACCACGTGGTGCAGATGGCGAGCGTGCTCACCGAGGCGGTCACCGTGCGCGACGTGTGCCGGGCCGTGGCCGAGCAGTTGCTGCCCGCCTTCGGCGTCCGGGAACTCGCCCTGTACACGGTCCGCGAGGGCCGGATGTACCTGCTGTGGGAGTCGGGCTATCCGGAGGGCTTCCTCGCCCCCTTCGAGGGCGTCACCCTCGACACGCAGCTGCCCGGAGTCCACGCGCTGACCACACGGCTCCCCCTCTTCTTCGAGTCACCGGAGGACCTCTCCGGCGCCTACCCCGGCATCATCCTGGACCGCATGAGCGCCTGGTCGTTCCTGCCGCTGATCGCCTCCGGGCATCCCGTCGGCTCCTGCATCCTCGGCTGGGACGCCCCGCACCGGTTCACCCCCGACGAGCGCTCCGCCCTCACCGCGCTCAGCGGACTGGCCGCCCAGGCCCTGGAGCGGGCCCGGCTCTACGACGCGGAGTCCGCCGTCGCCCGGGGCCTGCAGGAGGGGCTGCTGCCGCACCGGCTGCCCGCCGTCGAGGGGCTGCGCACCACCGGCCGCTATCTGCCCGGGACACAGGGCATGGCCATCGGCGGCGACTGGTACGACGTGATCAGGACGGGGCGGGGAGTGGCCCTGGTCATCGGGGACGTGGAGGGCCACAGTGTGGGCGCCGCCGCGGTGATGGGGCAGTTGCGCAGTGCCGTGCACGCCTTCGCGGCGAGCGAGCGGCCGCCGCAGGAGGTCATCACCCACACCAACCGGCTGCTGGCCGAGCTGGAGGCGGACGTCTTCGCCACCTGCTGCTACGTCGAACTGGACCCGCGCACCGGGCGGGCCCTCGTCGTGCGGGCCGGTCATCCCCCGCCGCTGCTGCGCCGCCCCGACGGTCAGGCGGAGATGCTGGACCTCGCGGGCGGGGTGATGCTCGGTGTGCAGCCCGACGCGGTCTATCCCGTCACCGCGTTGACGCTTCACCCCGGCAGCGTCCTCGCCCTGTACACCGACGGGCTGGTGGAGCGGCCGGGCAGCGACATCGAGTCGGGCATCGACACGGTCCGGCGCTGTCTGGCCGACACTCCGGCGGACTCGGTGGAGCACCTCGCCGACCGGCTGGTGGGGACGGCCCGGCAGGCACGGGAACGGCCGGACGACGTGGCGCTGCTACTGACGGCGTACCGCTGACACCGGCGCCCGAGGCGGCGCGGAGTACCGTGGGCGGGACCGGAGAGCGAGGCGGTGGTGGCGGTGGATTGGCAGCGGTACGCCGAGCAGATGGCGGAGCTCGCCAGGGGCCTGGTGGCGCAGGACTCCGTCCAGGCGACGCTGGACGCGATCGCGGCATCGGCGGTGAAGCTGGTCGAGGGCTGTGACGCGGCCGGGATCCTGGCGGTGTCCAAGGGCCGGGCCGTCACGCTGGCCGTGTGCGGTGACATGGTCGCGGAGTCCGACCTGAGGCAGGGCGAACTGCGTGAGGGGCCGTGCTTCGACGCCGCACGCCGCGTGGACGGGGAGCGGCTGTTCCGCATCGCCGACATGACCAGCCCGCAGCCGTCCTGGCCGAAGTACTGCCAGGCGGCCCGCGACCTCGGGATCGGCAGCATGACCGGTGTGCTGCTCTACACCCACCGGGAGGACTTCGGCGCGCTGAACCTCTACTCGCGCCGCCCCGGGGCGTTCGGTGAGGACATCGAGGCCGCGGGCTGGCTGCTCGCCTCGCACGCCGCCGTGGCGCTGGCCACCGCCCGTGCCGTCGACCAGCTGGAAGACGCGCTGGAGACCCGGCACGCCATCGGGGAGGCCATGGGGATCCTCATGGAACGCCACCGGATGAGCGAGGACGAGGCGTTCGGCGTGCTGCGGCGCATCTCCCAGCACCACAACGTCAAGCTGCGCGACGTGGCCGGGCACGTCCGGGCCGGCTCCCCCGATCAGGTCTGACCGTCCGGCGTGCCCGCCGTGCGCAGCAGGAGCACCGTGATGTCGTCGGTGTGCCGGCCGCTGGGTGCCGTGTGGCGGACGAGCCGGTCGGCGATCCGTTCCAGGTCATGGCCGACCGTGGAGTCCAGCTGCCCGGCGAGGCCGGCCGTGGTCCGGGTGGCGTCGGTGCCGGGGAACTCGACCAGGCCGTCGGTGTACAGGGCGAGGGTGGTGCCGGGGAGCAGGGGCGCGGTGGTGACCGGGTAGTGGGCGCCGGTGTCGATGCCCAGGAGCGGGCCGGGGTCGACGTCGAGGACCCCGGCGGTGCGGCGGGCCTGTCGCAGCAGCGGGGGCACATGGCCCGCGCTGGCGAAGGACGCCTGGTGGCGCGCCAGGTCGAGATGGGCGTAGAGGCAGGAGACGAGCAGTTCGGAGTCGAGGTCGGCCAGGAGCCGGTTGGTGCGGACGAGGACCTCGTCGGGGGCGGCGCCCGCGGTGGCGTGGGCGTGAATGGCGGTGCGGACCTGGCCCATGAGAGCGGCGGCGGCGACGCTGTGGCCTTCCACGTCGCCGATGACGGCGGCCGCGGTCGTCTCGTTCAGGCGCAGGACGTCGAAGAAGTCACCGCCGACCTCGATGCCGTGGCCGGCGGGCAGGTAGCGGGCGGCGACCTCGAGGCCGGGCAGGCGCGGCAGGGCCCGGGGCAGCAGGGCTTGCTGCAGCTCGTGCACGAGACGGTGCTGGGCGTCGTAGAGCCGGGCCCGGTCGAGGGCCTGGGCGATCAGCCCGGACAGCGAGGTGAGGACGGCGCGTTCGTCGGCGGTGAAGGTGTGCGGGCGGGCGTAGGACAGGATGCAGCAGCCGACCGGCCGGCCGGAGACGATCAGCGGGAGGAACGCCCAGGCCTGTTTGCCGCTGATCTGGGGCGCTCTCGGGTAACTGGTGGCCAGCTCGGCCGGGTGGGCGAAGAACGCGGGAGTCCCGCTGGCGAGGACCTGGCCGGCGGGGGTGAGGTCGGTGTCCAGGGACAGGGCGTCGAGCCGTTCCATCACGTGGGCCGGATAGCCGTGGTGGCCGGTGATCTTCAGCCGGCCGGCGTCGGCGGCGGACAGTACGAGGCCCTGGGCGCCGAAGGCGGGCAGGATCTGGTGGGCGATCAGCGCGACGAGGTCGCGCACGGTCACCGTCTCGGTGAGGGCGGCGGCCAGGTGCACCAGTTGGTAGAGGCGCCCCGTCGGCGCGGTCGCGGCGGATCGCTCCGCGGCGGGCGGTGACGGGGCCTCGGTCCGCTCTCCGCTCGGCGTCACGCGGACGCTGATGCCGCTGGTGTCCGGGTAGAGCTGGAAGGCCAGCCGCTGGTCCGGCGGACGGAGC
This sequence comes from Streptomyces sp. NPDC033136, assembly GCF_055578235.1. Classification (NCBI taxonomy): domain Bacteria; kingdom Bacillati; phylum Actinomycetota; class Actinomycetes; order Kitasatosporales; family Streptomycetaceae; genus Streptomyces; species Streptomyces sp. NPDC033136. The sequence continues at coordinate 74,621 of NZ_JBVIPD010000020.1, read as the reverse complement.
GCGGTGAAGGAGACGAGGGTGCGGCTGACGACCGCGGTGCGGTAGTGGTCCTCGTAGACGGGGTCGTCCAGCCAGGGCAGGGACTGCCAGGGCCGGGTGCCGAGCAGCCGGTCGGCCGGGCGGCCGAGCAGCCGGGCCGCTGTGGTGGTGGCGAAGGTGATGCGGCCCTCCAGGTCGAGACCGAGGGCGCCCTCGGGGAGCCGTTCGAGGTAGTCGGCGGCGGCCAGGCCGGTCTGCACGGGGTGGTGCGCGGCCTCGGCGGGGACGATACGCGGCTGGTCGGGCAGGGTGGGCGGCCGGGCTGCGTCGTCCAGCAGGCGGGCCATACGGCGGGTGCTGGAGGTGAGGTGGTCGCGTTCGCGGGGCGTGACCCTGCGCGGGCGCCCGGCCGGCCACATCAGCACCAGGCCGCCCCAGGGACGCCGTACGCCGGTCAGCGGGGCCGCCGCCAGGGCGAAGGGATAGGGCAGCGTGGCGGCGGCGCGGGGATAGCGGCGGGCCATCTCGCCCTGGTTCTCGATCCAGACCGGGGCGTCGTCGCGGATCGCGTCGGCGACCGGGACCGGTGCGGTCAGGGGCAGCCGCTGCCAGGGGGCGCTGAACGCCACGGGCAGGCCACACAGCGCCACCAGGCGCAGCACCGGCTCCGCCTCCTCGATCAGGTAGAGGCCGCCGATCGAGGCGCCGGTCCCGCGGACGGCGTCGGCCAGGGCCACCCCCAGGGCGTCGTCCAGCGAACCGGCGCCCCAGGGCGGCTCGTCGCTCCCGGGCATAATGTCCTCCCGCTCTTACCCGGACGCTACGCCTCACCGGGCCCGCGGGCACGTCGCACGCAGGGGGTGCACGGGGGTGCGGGTCGGCGGTGGGCTGTGCGGGGTGGGCCGGACACCGTCCTGTGCCCCGGGGGCCTCACAGGCAGTAGCGCACGAGCCACTCGTCCTGGTTGTACGCGGTGCGTGCCGGGTCGGGCGCCACAGCCGCCTGCTCCTCGACCATGTCCTCGACGCGCACCGGCTCCGGCAGTGACCCGAAGCGGGCCCTACGGGCGGCGGCCTCCGTCTCGCTCCCCTGCTGCGACGTCGCCTCGTCCACGGCGATTCCCCTCTCCCGCTGGTCTCACGACCGATCGGCCCTTGCTGGGCAAAGAGTTGACGTGCGAGAAGCGCTCATGGTTCCCGAGGCGCCGCTCAGCCGTGGAAGTCGCGCTGCCGGCGGTGCCTGGCGAGGGCGGCCAGCTGGTCGTCCGTGAGCGGCCGGCCGTCGCTCGGGGCGGGGATTGGTCCACCAAGCAGGCACGGAAGTGGACTCCTTCCCGGGCCGCCCGGCTGCCTAGCGTCGCCCGTATGAACGCCACCTCCACCAGCGGCGCCCTGCTCGCCGCGCTCGCCTGCGTCCTCGTCGGAGGATCCTTCACGGCCAACAGCGTGCTGGGCGACTACCCGTACGCGGGCGGCCAGTTCCTGCGCTACGGGCTGGCCTGCCTGCTGCTGGTCCCGCTGGCCGGCCGGGGTGCCGCCGCCCGGCTGCGGGCACTGACAACCCGTCAGTGGATGCGCCTGGCCCTGCTCGCGGCCGTCGGCATGGTCGGGTTCAACCTGGCCGTCATCGCCGCGGAGCGTACGGCCGAACCGGCGGTGCCCGGCGTGTTCGTGGGCTGCGCGCCGGTGGTCGTCGCCGTGCTGGTGCCGCTCTTGGACGGGCGCGGGCCCCAACGGGTGGTGCTGTACGGGGCGTTGCTCGTGGCCGTCGGCGCGTTCACCGTCCAGGGCTGGGGGCGTACCGACGGCGCGGGCCTCGCCTTCTCCGTGTGCGCCCTCGCGGGCGAGGTCGGATTCGCCGTGCTCGCCGTTCCGGTGCTGCGGCCGCTCGGGCCCCGGCTGCTGTCCGCCACGGTGTGCGCGGTCGCCGCGCTGGAGTCGGCGGCGGCCGGTCTGCCAGCCGACGGGGGTGCCTGGTTGCGGCGCCCGGACGCCGTCGAGACCGCAGCGCTGCTGTGGCAGGCGGTGGTGGTCACCGTGGTCGGCTTCGTGTGCTGGTACATGGGCATGCAGCGGATCGGCGCGGAACGCGCCACGCTGTTCTCCGGCCTCATCCCGGTCGCGGCGGCCAGTACGGCCCCGCTCGTCGGCACCGGCTCCTACGGCCTCGCGCAGGCGGCGGGCAGCGCGCTGGTCGGGCTCGGGGTGGGCCTCGGGTCGGGAGCGCTCAGGCGCTCCGGGCGCGCACGCGGTCGGGCCTTTCGAGGGAACGGCCGCCCGCAGCGGCGTGGAGTCCGCGTGCCTGAAACGCCGGAGTGATCCCGCGCGCCTCTAATGGACGGCACCGCACGTCCCGGCCCGTACAGGAGACGAACGTCCATGCCGCACACCCGCACCGCTGAAGGGGACCAGATGGCCGCGCGCGGGGGTGTGCTGCGGCGGCTGGGCGAGTGGTGTGCCCGCCACTTCGGGATCGTCATCGGGGCCTGGCTCGTGGTGCTGGTCGCTCTCCAGGTCGTCAACCACGTCGCCGGCGGCTCGTACTCCGACAACTTCTCCCTGCCCCAGGCGCAGTCCCAGAAGGGCCTGGACGTGCTGCAGAAGCACGATCCGCAGGCCGGCGGCTACAGCAGCCAGATCGTGCTGCACGACGACGACCAAGCCCTCACCGCGCTGAGTTCGCAAGTGTCCACCGCGGTCGCGGACCTGGAGAAGCTCCCGCACGTCCTGTCGGCCCAGAACCCGTTGTCCGCGCAGGGATCGTCGTCGGGGCAGTCGCAGCAGAGCGTCGGACCCTTGTCGGACGACCAGAAGACGGCCTACATCACCGTCCGTTTCGACGTGCAGCCCTCGACGCTCGGCGGTGGCTACCTGAGCGGGGTCGACGACGCCGTGCAGCCGCTGCGGTCGGCCGGAGCGGAGGTCGAGTACGGCGGGCCGCTCGGTGAGCTCGCCCGGCCGGAGGCCGACGACCGGGTGAGCGAGCTGATCGGCTTCGGCGTGGCCGTCGTCGTCCTGCTCGTCGGGTTCGGCAGCGTCATCGCGGCCGGTGTCCCGCTGCTCACCGCGCTGATCAGCGTCGTCGGCGGCCTCGCCGTCCTCGGACTGCTGGCCCTCGCGTTCACCTTCGCGACGGTCTCACCGACCCTGGCGACGATGATCGGTCTCGGCGTCGGCATCGACTACGCCCTGTTCCTGATCACGCGTCACCGGCAGAACCTCGTCGACGGCATGGACCCGGTGCGGGCCGCCGGGCAGGCCGTGAGTACCAGCGGCCATGCCGTCCTCGTGTCCGGCTGCACGGTGATCATCGCGCTGGCGGGCCTGTCCGCGTCCGGGGTCTCCTTCATCGCCCTGCTCGGGCTCGCCGCCGCGGTCACCGTCGTCTCGGCCGTGGTCGGCGCGCTGACCCTCGTCCCGGCGCTGCTCGGTCTGCTCGGGCGGCACATCGACCGCTATCGGGTGCGCCGCCCCGTCGCCGAGACCGATGCCGGGACGGGCGGGACACCGCAGGGCACCTGGCACCGGTACGCGCGGAGGGTGGAGCGCAGGCCGCTGTGGTTCCTGACCGCGGGTGTCGCCGTGGTCGTCGTCCTCGCGATCCCGGTGCTGTCGATCCAGCTCGGCCACATCGGTGACGGTGCCGATCCGAGGTCCTTCACCGACCGGCGGGCCTACGACCTGATGACCGACGCGTTCGGGCCCGGGTCCAACGGTCCGCTCACCGTCGTCATCGACCAGACGGACGTGCCGGACTCGCAGCGCTCCGACCTGGCCGCGAAGGCACAGCAGACGCTCGGTTCGGTCCAGGACACCGCCGCCGTCACTCCTCTGACGCCCACCCAGGACGGGGACGTCCTGGTCGGCACGGTCTACTCGGACGAGTCCCCGCAGAGCGGCACGACCACGGACCTGACCAACGGTCTGGTCGACGACACGCTGCCCGAGGTGGTCCAAGGCACCGACGCCAAGGGCTACGTCACCGGGACGACGGCCGCGCAGGTCGACTTCCGCGACATCGTCGCCGCCCGGCTGCCCGTGATCATCGCCGTCGTGGTGGGGCTGGCGTTCCTGATCATCCTGGCCGTGTTCCGGGGGCTGCTCGTGGCCGTCAAGGCGGCCGTGCTGAACGTGCTGTCGATCACCGCCTCGTACGGCGTGGTCGTCGCGGTGTTCCAGTGGGGCTGGGGCGGCCCGGCGCTCGGCGTCAACGGCACGGTGCCCATCGAGAGCTACGTGCCGATGATGATGTTCGCCATCATCTTCGGGCTCAGCATGGACTACGAGATCTTCCTGCTGTCCCGCGTGCACGAGGCGTGGCAGCGCAGCGGGGACGCCAAGGCCTCGGTCGCGCACGCCCTGGAGATCACGGCCCGGGTCATCACCTGTGCCGCGCTGATCATGGTGAGTGTGTTCGCGGCGTTCATCGTCAGCGACAACATCGTCGTAAAGATGCTCGGACTGGGGCTGGCCGTCAGCGTGCTCATCGACGCGACCGTCGTACGCCTGCTGATGGTGCCGGCCGTGATGACCCTGCTGGGGCGGCACGCCTGGTGGACACCGCGATGGCTGGACCGGGTGCTGCCGCACATCGACGCCGAGGGGGAGCGGACGGCGGGTGCGCGTCCGGCGCCGTGAGAGTGGCCGGGGCTCAGCGGAGCACCAGGTGGACGAGGGCGACGGTGCCGACCGACACGATCAGGGTGCGCAGGACGGCGGGTCTGAGACGGCGGCCCGTTCTGGCGCCGATCAGGCCGCCCAGGGCGGAACCGACGGCGATGAGGACGACGGCGGCCCAGTCGAAGGGGGCGAAGAACACGAAGAGCACGGCGGCGACGGTGTTGACGATGGCCGCCAGCACGTTCTTCACGGCGTTCAAGCGCTGGAGCGTCTCGTCGAGCAGCATGCCCATCAGGGAGACGTAGATGATGCCCTGCGCGGCGGAGAAGTAGCCGCCGTAGACGCTGGCGAGGGTCAGGCCCGTGAACAGCAGCGGTCCGCCGTCCCGGCGGCCGGGCCTGCCCGCCTCGCGCCGGCGGCGCACCCGCCGGGCGATCCAGGGCTGGCAGGCGACCAGGACGAGGGCGAGACCCACCAGGACCGGCACGATCCGCTCAAAGGCCGACGCGGGCAGGGTCAGCAGCAGTACGGCACCCGCGAGACCGCCCAGCACGGCACCGATGCCGAGCAGGAGAACGCGCCGGCCCTGGCCCCTGAGTTCCTCGCGGTAGCCGATCACCGCGCTGAGGGAACCGGGGACCAGACCGAGCCCGTTCGACACCGTGGCGGTGACCGGGGGCAGTCCGGCGGCGAGCAGCACCGGGAAGGTGATCAGCGTCCCCGAGCCGACGACGGCGTTGACGGCGCCGGCGCCCGTTCCGGCGGCGAGCACGGCCGCCATCTCCCAGGGCGTCACGCCGCTGCTCCGCCGCGTGTGCCGTTCCGGGTGAGGTTCATGGGGTCACGCTAGAGGGTGGGTGTTTCGGTGGTCGTCGAAGGGTGCCGGTCCTGACCTGGTCCGGACACGGGGAACGGCGGCGGATTCCGGAGGGGATTCCACCGCCGTTCGTGGCTCACCGGTGAGCTTGGCTCTCAGCTGCGCCTGGCCCGCCGGAGTACGACGAAGCCCGCGGTGGCCAGCACGGCGCCCGCCGCGGCCGGCCAGAGCTGGGCGCCGGTGTCGGCCAGGCCGCCCTCGCCGACCGCCTGCGGCTCGGTCCGGGACGGGGCCGTCGGGGTCGGTGCGGCGCTGGTCGCCGTGCCGACGGCCTGGGAGCCGCCGAGGTTGTCCTCGTCCTTGTCCTCGCCGTTGCCAGTGCCGTTGCCGTTGCCGTTGTTCGAGCTGCCACCCTGTCCGGCAGCGTTGCCACCGTCGGCCGAGGAGGTCACCTTCACCTCGGGCTCGGCCTTGCCGGGGGCCGTCGCCGACGCGTCGCCGGGCTCCGGTTCGGGAGCCGGCTTGTCCGCCGGGGGCTTCGGGGCCTCGCCCTTGCCGTCGTCACCGCCGTCGCCCTTGTCACCGGGCTTGCCGCCGGCGTTCCCGCCCTGGGATGCGTCGGGCGTGCGAGTGGGCTGCTCCTGCGGGGCCTCCGGCGTCTTCGTCGGCTGCTCCTGCGGGGCCTCGGGGGCCTTCGTCGGCTCCTCCTGCGGCTCCTCGCCCGGTCCCGGGTTCTGCCCGCCGCCTGCTCCGGCTCCGCACGTGCGGCCCTCGTTGATGCAGTCGACCATCTCCCCCATCAGGTCCTCGTCGAAGATGTTGATGAAGTCGCCGTGGTCCGTGACCGGCTTGTGCAGCTGCTCCGGGAACGAGTCCACCGCGAACAGCGGTGTCGTACGGCCGCCGTCGTTCAGGCTGGGCGCGTCGACGTCGTAGACGATGCGCTGGACCAGCTGCGGGATGGGACGGAAGCCGGACGGACAGTTGCCGGCGGCGTCCGCGAACGCCACGTGGGTGCGGTGGTTGGCGCTGTCGATGTTGCGGCCGTCCCAGCAGCTCTGGAACGCGAAGCTGCGCACCACGTCACTGCCCCGCGGGCACAGCGGGTACTTGTCCTTCAGCTGCCGGTCCTCGAAGCCGGTGCAGCTCCAGGAGGCGTTGGCGTTGGCGGGGCCGTTGACGAACGCCTTGGCGTCGCCGGTGATGATGCGCAGCAGCCGCGGCATGGCCGTGACCTTGTCGTTCGGGTTGCCGACGAACGTCAGCGTGACCTGCTTCGGCGTGACGATCTCGCCGGCGTTGCCCTCGATGCCGCCGCCGGGCGACTGGGCGTCCTGCTCCTCGGTGCCGTTCTGCAGGCGCAGCACGGGCCAGTAGTAGGAGGACTTGTCGCCCTGGTCGTCGCAGCTGGTCCCGGCCTTCGCGAGGTCCTGGTCGCTGGCGAAGGCGTTGTTGGCCTGGTTGCCGACGTAGTCGTGGAAGTGGTGGGCGCCGTTGGTGACACCTGGGGCCACGATGATGTTGTCGGAGTTGAACAGGCCGTTCTCGTTCACCCCGCAACTGGTCGCGAAGGAGCCGCGGGAGGCGTTGCCCTTCGGCTGGGGGGTGCTGACGTTGGGCTGGACGCTCTTGATGTCCGCGAAGTCGGCGGCGACGGGGCCGTTGCCCGCCTGCCCGCCGTTGCCGCCCTGGCCGTTCTCCTGTTCCTGGCCGCCCTGCTCCTGCTCCTGACCGGGCTGTGCGGCGCCGCCGTCCTGGCCGTCGCCCTGCGCCGGGGCCTGGTTGCCGGCGTCCCGCACGGCGCAGGCCGCGAGAGCCTCGAGCCCGCCGGGCCGGTCCCCCACGCGGTCGATGGCGATGGCGATGCGCTCGAGGGTCGCGGCCCGCTTGTCCTTCAGCGGGTTCATGATCGCGTTGGCGGCGAAGCCGGAGTCCTGCCGCACCTGCTGGGCGGATTCGCTCAGCCGCTGGTAGGCCTTGGCGATCTGCTCGTCGAGGAGGGCGAGTTCCTTGTCGACCTCCCCTCGCGCCTGCTCGGGTACCGAGGTCAGCTTGCTGCCGACGTCCGGGCAGTCGATCGTGGCACCCGTGGTCCGGGCCCCCGCGTCGGACCGTGTCTGGGCGGAGTCGCCGCCCGAACCGCCGTCGGTCGCGGAGGCGTAGACGTTCGCGGCCATCAGGCCGCCTCCGCCGAGGATCAGCGCGAATGCGGCGAAGGTCGCGCGTCGTGGGCCGGTAGGGCGTCTTCGCGTGTTGCGTCCCAAGGGTGCTCTCCTGCGCTTGTGGCGTACCGGGCATGAAAATCCCCTCGCCCCATACGTTCGGGAGCACCGGCGTGTTCACGTGTTTCGAAAATTTTCGGAGAACTCTCATGAAGTCGAACTCACCAGGCCGAACTCTCATGAAGTCTCGAAACACCCGAGCCCCGCCGGACCATGGGCCGGCGGGGAGGCGCAGGTCAGCGGAAGTTCACGTCACTGCAGAGGAAGTAGGTCTGGTCCATGTGCGAGGCCTGCCAGATGGTGTACACGACGTGCCGGCCGCTCAGGCCTGACGTGCTCACGGGGATCTCGTAGTTCTGGCTGGGCGCGTAACTGCCGGTGCGGGCGACCAGTCGGAGGTCGTTCCAGGTCAGCGGCTGGGTGGTGGGGTCGAAGCCCTGCCGGGTGACGTAGACCAGGAAGTAGTCGGCGCCGTGACTGGCCTGGTCGTACAGCTTCACGGTGAAGTCGCCCGTGATGTCGGTCGTCTTCCACGCGCCCACCGTGTCCAGGGAGTTGTACCGGCCACCCTCGGTCCGGCCGCCGCTGCACAACTGGCCGTCGGGGACCACGGCCTGGAAGTCGCCGCCGGAGCCGTTGCGGTACAGGCCGTTCCAGTTCCACATGGTGTTGGCGTTGTCCTGCCACGCCTGCCAGCACATGGGGTCCTGCTGGGCCATCGCGGGATTCAGGTGGTCGTTCCCCCAGCGCAGCCAGCAGCCGTAGTTGCGGGACGCCGGGTCGACGACCGAGCCGTGGGCGACGGCGGTGCCGCTCCACGGGATCAAGCTGAGGAGCGCGGCGACCAGCACGCTCAGCGCGAGCGTGAGACGCGACCTGCCCCTGAGGGTCTTATGGGCATGACCATGACAATTCATGATCTCCTTCTTTCGGCTGTGGGGGTGTGGTGCATGCGGTGTTCTCGTGGGGAGTGCGCGAGCGTGGGAGCGCTCCCGCACGGCATAGGCTGCGCCCGATGGCGTGGGTCGGCAACGTGTGATTGCGCCACTTCCGTGCCTCCCTGGCGCGTTCGACGCGTTCGACGCGTTCGGCGAAAGGCCGTCAGAGCCGGTCGAGTTCCTTCGTGCCGCGCCCGAGGTAGGTGGTCGAGCCGGGCTCGGGGACCTCGAGTTCGTAGAAGCCCATGCGGTCGTAGAAGGCTCTGGCCCGGGTGTTGGCGGTCGCCATGGCCAGATGAACGGCCGGGACCCCCTTGTCCTGGAGGGTCGCCAGGAACGTCCGCATCAGACGGCGGCCGTGGCCGCGGCCCTGCCACTCGGGCAGCAGGTCGATGTGCAGGTGCGCGGGGTGCGCGGCGAGTTCGGGGAGCACCATGCGTTCGGGGTGGTGCAGCAGGGCCGCTGCCACCTCCTCCGGGGTGTGCGGTGGCTGCGGGGGTTCCGGATAACGGTCGGCGACCAGGGGCAGCCACGTGGTGCGGAAGTCCTCGGCGAAGCGCCGGGTGTCGGCCGTGCCGAGGATGTATCCGACCGCCCGCCCCTGCCCGTCGTCCAGCACGAAGGCCAGTTCCGGCTCCAGATGGACGTAGGGAGCCGCGAAGGTGGCCGGTAGGACACCTGGGTCCGCGTAATGGGGGCGGCAGTCCTGGCCGTGGTGGGCGGTGCGGACGCAGATGTCGTCGAGGGCCGGCCGGTCCTCGGGGCGGTAGGGGCGGATGGCGGAGGGTGTGGTCATGACGGCATCGTGCCCGTGGCGGGAGCGCTCCCTCAACCCTCGCGGCGGCGCGGCCTTCATGCGAGAGTTCCGGACCATGACCACCGTGAACCGGCCGCGCGAGGCCGCACTCGCCCTGCCTGAGACCGAGCAGGGGACGCGCTTCGGGAGGGTCGCCTTCTCGGTGCGGGGCAAGGGCTTCGTCTCGCTTACGAAGGACGGCCCGGTGCAGCTGTACCCGCCGCCGACGGAGACCGCGACGGCCTGGCGGCACATCCGACCGGCGAGCGTCTGGTGCGGACGGGCACGCCGATCGGATTCCGTCTCCCCGAAGCGGCTCGCCGCATCGGCCGCCGCGGTGGAGGCGGAGACGGCGGTCGTCGACGCGCCCGGCGGGGACCTGCCGGCCGGGATCGGGAGGCCCGCCACCCGGGCCCTGCACGGCGTGGGCCTGACGACGCTGGAGCAGGTGTCCGAGCGCGCCGAGGGGGAGCTCCTGGCGCTGCACGAGGTGGGGCCGCAGGCCGTACGGGTCCTGTCGGAGGCGCTGGACCAGAGGGGGCTCGGCCTGCGAGGGTGAGCCTTCCGCCGACTCCCCCGTCGAGCGCGGCTTAAGGCCACGGCCAGGGGTTACCCGGCTCTTATGGTGAAGCTGCATATTCCCGGACGAAAAGAACACCACGAGACAGAGGCGCCGCCTCCGCAGGACCCACGCACGGGGCCCGCACGCCGGGAAGCTCCTGCCCCCGCTTCGGAGGAGCCCGGGCCGGGTCCCGAGGTGGAGCGCGCGGCGCCGGACTCGCCGACCGACCTGCCCCGCAAGTCCTGGGGCGCGGTGCTGAAGGGAAGCCTGCGCGAGTTCAAGGACGACGAGCTGACCGACCGCGCGGCAGCGCTGACGTACTACGGCATCCTGGCGCTGTTCCCCGCGCTGCTCGTCCTGGTCTCGCTGCTGGGACTCACCGGCAGGTCGACCACGGACAGGATGCTCGACAACATCCAGCAGCTGGCTCCCGGCGCGGCCCGCGACATCATCACCGGGGCCGTCGAGCAGCTGCAGGGCAACGCCGGCATCGGCTCGCTGATGGCGATCGCCGGTCTCGTGCTGGCCGTGTGGTCGGCGTCCGGCTACGTGGCCGCGTTCATCCGCTCGGCCAACGCCGTCTACGACATGCCCGAGGGCCGGCCGGTGTGGAAGCTGCTGCCGGTGCGGGTGGGTGTGACGGTCGTGCTGATGGTGATGGCCGTCTTCAGCTCTTTGATCGTGGTCTTCACGGGTGGGCTGGCCCGGCAGGCCGGGACGGCTCTGGGGATCGGTGACACCGCGCTGACGGTGTGGTCGATCGCGAAGTGGCCCGTTCTGGTGCTGCTGGTGGCGACCATGATCGCCATCCTGTACTGGGCGACCCCGAACGCCAAGGTGAAGGGGTTCCGCTGGATCACTCCGGGCAGTCTGATCGCCCTGCTGATCTGGATGGTCGCGTCCGCCGGGTTCGCGATCTACGTGGCCAACTTCGCCTCGTACAACAAGACCTACGGCACGATGGCCGGTGTCATCGTGTTCCTGGTGTGGCTGTGGATCACTAATCTGGCGATCCTGCTGGGCCTGGAGTTCGACGCGGAGACGGTGCGGCAGCGGGCCATCGCCGGGGGCCATCCGCCGGAGGCCGAGCCGTACACCCAGCCGCGGGACACCCGGACGTGGGACGAGCAGGACCGGCGCCGGCTGGACGGGACCTGACCGGGCCTGTCAGTCCATGAGCCCGGCGGCGACGGTCGCGCCCAGTTCCCAGCACTTCTCGACATCGGCCTTGCCGGGCTCGCCGGTCACGGTCACGGCCTCGGTGGCGCGCCGCCAGCCGAGGCCGGTCGTGATCGACTCGATCCCGCGGACCGCTCCGGTGACGTCGTTGCCGCCGTGCACCCAGTAGCCGAAGGGCCGGCCTCGGGTCGCTTCCAGGCACGGGTAGTAGACCTGGTCGAAGAAGTGCTTGAGGGCGCCCGACATGTAGCCGAGGTTCGCGGGAGTGCCGAGGAGGTAGCCGTCGGCGGCGAGGACGTCGGAGGCGGTCGCGGACAGCGCGGGCACGCGGACGACCCGCACGTTCTCGATCTCGGGGTCCGCCGCCCCGGAGACGACGGCTTCGAACATCGCCTGGCAGTTGGGGGAAGGCGTGTGATGGACGATCAGCAAGGTGGGCACGGCACCCGACTTTGCCGTCCCGGACCCCGTCACCGCAAGCGGTGACGGGGTCCGGTGCCGTTCAGCCGTGACTGCGGCGCGTCGTCGCGCGTCGCTCAGCGGTGGCTGCGGCGGCGGATCAGCAGGCAGGCGACGAGGACGGCGCCGGCGCCCGCCAGCAGGGCGGCGCGGTGGTCGCGCACCTGCTGCGGTGCCTTGTCCTGCCAGACCTGCTCGGCCTGAGCGGCCTTCTCCTTCGCGCCCTGAGCGGCGGCCGCGCCCTTCTGCTTCACCGGCTCGGGGAGCTTCTCCTCCACGGTCTGGGCGACGTGCGCGGCCTTGGCCCTGGCCTGTCCGCGCAACTCCTGGGCCTTGCTCCCGGCCTGTTCCCTGACCGCCTGGGCCCTGTTCTCGGCCTGCTCCCTGACCGCCAGGGCCTTCTCCCGGGCGCGGGTCTTCACATCGGTCCGGTCCGCCAGCGCCTGGACGGTGTCACCGAGTTCGTGACGGGTGCGCTGGACCTGCTCGCGCAGTTCCTCCTGGCTGTCGGCGGTGGGCTCGTCGTGCGGGGGCTGGGTCATCGGTGAGCACTCTCCTTGATCTCGGCCACGTCGGCCTTGACGCTGTCGATGGTCTGCTGCGGAGCGGGCGGGGTGGCCTGGCGCACCTGCTTGCGGCCGGCCAGCGTCGTCAGGCCGGTGGCGACGGCGAGGACGGCCGTGACGATGAGCGCCGCCGCCCACACCGGAAGCGGTACGGCCAGGGCGGCGATCATCGTGGCGACCAGGGCCTGCAGGGTGACGAAACCCAGCACACCGGCCCCGCCGAACAGGCCTCCGCCCTTGCCGAAGCGTTTGCCCTTCTCGGTCATCTCTGCCTGGGCCAGGCGCATCTCGCTGCGCACCAGGTCCGACAGCTGTTCCGTGGCACGCTGCACCAGCTCGCTCACGGGCTCGTCGCCGGCCTCATGCGCGCTCCCCGCTCGGGGAGCGGCAGCGGCCGTACGGTCCGTGTCCGTCATGGCGATCACCTCCCGGTCCGTGGTTTCCGGCCGGGTACCCCGGTTGTGGTGAGAACACCTGGTCGGACGCGTCGAGATGACCATGAGTGACCGGCGCGGAATCCGGTACCCGGCGGTTGCTGTCCGTACGAGAAAGGGAGGTACCGCCTTGTCGCAGGTAGAGGAATCCATCGAGGTCCGCGTGCCGGTGCACACCGCGTACAACCAGTGGACCCAGTTCGAGTCGTTCCCCGAGTTCATGGACGGGGTCGAGCGCATCGAGCAGCGCACGGCCACGCTGACGCACTGGGTGACGAAGGTCGGCGGCCGGAAGCGGGAGTTCGACGCGGAGATCACGGAGCAGGTCCCCGACGAGCGCGTCGCCTGGACCACGGTGGACGGCGAGGCCAAGCAGGCCGGTGTGGTCACCTTCCACCGGATCAAGGACGACACCACCAAGGTCATGCTGCAGATGGACTTCGACCCCACCGGGGTGGCCGAGACCGTGGGCGACAAGCTCGGGTTCGTCAAGCGGCAGGTCTCCGGTGATCTGCACCGGTTCAAGGAGTTCATGGAGGCCCGCGGAGCGGAGACGGGCGCCTGGCGCGGCGAGGTCTGAGCCGACAGCGGCAGGCGGCCGCCCCCCACGTGCGGTGGGGGGCGGCCGCCTGCCGTGCTCGTCCGTCATGCCACCGGACTGGCGATCCCGCTCTGCAGCAGGTGCCGCGCCTGCCGGACGAGGTCGTTGAGGCGCAGGGCGAGCTGTGCCGCGCCGTCGTAGAGGGTGTGGACGGCCGGGAGGCGTTCCAGGCGCGGGGCCAGGGCCGACAGGGCGATGGCCAGGGCGACGCCTGCCAGGGCGACCGGCCCGAGGGGGGTGCAGCCGAAGAAGTGGCTGACGCCGGGGGTCTGGACGAGCGCGGCGAGTACGGCGGCCGAGCCGAGGGCGGTCACCCACACCAGCGGGCTGTGGCGCCGCCCGGAGAGGGTCTGCACGAGCTGGGCGCCGACCACGCCGCACAGGGCCATGGTGGTGGACCGGCGTTCGGTGCCGGGGGTGAGGCGGCCGATGAGGTAGGCCGTGACCGCGCCCAGGCAGGTGGTGACGCCGCGGCGGCGGATGGAGCGCAGCAGGGGCGCGCCGAGGGCGTCGAGGCCCATCGGTCCGGTCGCGGCGTGTTCCGCGGTCGAGGGGTCGTCGCTCGGGGTGACGGCGACGGCCATGGCCGGGAACATGTCGGTGAGCAGGTTGACCAGCAGCAGCTGACGGGTCGACAGGGGGGACGCGCCGGCCAGCAGGGTGCCCAGGACGCTGAAGCCGACCTCGCCGGCGTTGCCGCCGATGAGGATGCTCACCGCGTCGGCGACGCTGCGCCACAGGGCGCGGCCCTCGATGACCGCGTCGACCAGGACGGACAGGTCGCCGGTGGTGAGCACGAGGTCGGCGGCGTTGCGGGCGGCCGCGGAACCGCGGGCCTCGACGCCCACCCCGACGTCGGCGGCCCGGATGGCGGCGGCGTCGTTGGCGCCGTCGCCGGCCATCGCCACGACCCGGCCGGCCTGTTGCAGGGCCTCGACGACGTGCAGCTTCTGCTCGGGTGCGACCCGGGCCACGACGCCGGCGCCGCGCAGGACCCGGACGCGTTCGCGGCGTTCCATGGCGACCAGTTCGTCGCCGGTGACGACCTCGGTCTCCTCCGGCCAGCCCAGTTGCAGGGCGATGGCGCGGGCGGTCTCCGGGTGGTCGCCGGTGAGCATGACGGGCAGGATGCCGGAGCGGCGCAACTCGGTGAGCAGGGCGTGCGAGGTGTCGCGGGGGACGTCGGCGAGGGCGACGAAACCGCTGAACTCCAGGTCGGCCAGCGGGGCGTCGAGTTCGGCTTCGGCGTCGTCGGCCCGGCAGGGCCGGCGGGCGACCGCGAGGACGCGCAGGCCCTCTCCGGCCAGTTCGTGTGCGGTGTCGGTGGTGTGGGCGGGCAGGTCCCGGCAGGCGGGCAGGATCGTCTCGGGGGCGCCCTTGACGACGAGGAGTTCGCCGAAGTCGGGGTCGCCGTCGCGGCCGACGGCCGCCGCGTACCCCCTGCGTGCCTCGAAGGGCAGCTCACCGGTGGGTGTCCAGCCCTGGTCGGGCGGGGCGACGTCGAGGACGGCCTCGTCGGTGGCGTGCGCGACGCGGCGGCCCTGGCCGGTCTCCTCCTGCGGGCAGGCGCGGGCGGCCAGTCGTACGACCGGTGTGGCCTGGTCGGTGTCCGTGGCCAGGACGGTGCCGTCGGCGGTGGCGACGCGGACCAGGCGCAGTCTGTTCTCGGTGAGGGTGCCGGTCTTGTCGAAGCAGACGGTGTCGACCCGCCCGAGCGCCTCCAGGGTGCGCGGGGTGCGGACCAGGACGCCGCGCCGGGACAGCCGTCGGGCGGCGGCCATCTGCGCGACCGTCGCGACCAGCGGGAGTCCCTCCGGTACGGCGGCCACCGCGACCGCGACACCGCCGCTGACGGCGCGTCGTACGGGGCTGCCGCGCAGCAGGGACAGCCCGGTCACGGCCGCGCCGCCGGTGAAGGTCACCGGCAGGGCCTTGCGGGTCAGTTCCTGGAGCCGGGCCTGGACGCCGGCGGGCGGCGGGGTGCGGGCGGCGAGCGTGACGGCCCGGCCGGCCTCGGTCCGCTCGCCGGTGTCGACGACGAGGGCGGTGGCGCCTCCGGCCACGACGGTGGTGCCCTCGAACACCATGCAGGTGCGCTGGGCCACCGGCAGGCCGGGGGTGGCCTCGACGGCCTTGGTCACGGGCAGGGACTCGCCGGTGAGCGAGGATTCGTCGACTTCGAGGCCGTCGACGTCCAGCAGTCGCGCGTCGGCGGGGACGACGTCGCCGGCGCCGAGGCTGATCTCGTCCCCTGGCCGCAGCCGGGCGGCGTCGACGGTGACCGTGCGTGCGCGGCCGTCCTGCCTGCGGGCCTTCGGCTGCTGCCGGGCGGCCAGCCGGGCCAGTGCCTGTTCGGCGCGCAGGCGCTGGAGCCCGCCGGTCACGGCGTTGAGGTCCATGGCGCCGACGACGAGCAGCGCGTCGACGACCGAGCCGAGCAGTGCCGAGGCGACGGCGCCGGTGGCGAGAACGGGGGTGAGCGGGTCGTCGAGCTCGCGGCGGACGGCGCCGGCCGCCTGCCATGTCCAGCGGGCCGGGGTCATGGCGGGGTGGCGGCCCAGGCGAGCGGCCTGCTGCCGCGAGCGGTCGGCGAGCAGGGCGAGTCCGCGGGCTTCCTCGTCCCGCCGCCTGGTGCGGCTCAGCCGGTCGCGGGCCTCGTGGGGCTCCAGGCCATGCCAGGGGATGTGCAGCCGGGGCGTGGGCGGGGTGGCGCGGGCGACGCGGGTGGCTTCGAGCCAACCGGTGAGGAGGGCGTTGGCGGCGGCGATGTTGACGGGGGCGTGCCGGGTGAGGGGCCACATGAGCTGCCGGCCGGGGGGCTGCCCGCCGCGGGCGACGAGGAGGCCCGAGAGGGCCGCGCCCGCGCGGGCCAGGGTCTGTGACCGGCGTCCGACGCGCCGGGCCGCGGGGACCGCCGTCAGCAGCCGCCAGACGTCGGCGAGACCGCCCGGGGCGAGTGCGTCGGCGCCCCAGGGGACGGCGGCCCGGCCGTCGGTGAGGGCGACGGCCACGTCACCGGCGGGCAGCCCGGCCGCGACGTGCCCGGCTCCGGTGCCGTCCAGGCGGGCGACGGTGACCACCACGTGCCCGTCGTCCTGCAGGCCCCGGACGACGTCGCCGAACGGCTCGGCGCTCGGGGCGACCTCGTCGGCGAGCCGGGTGATGTCCTTCAGGTCGGAGCCGCCGGCGATCACGACGTGCAGTCCGGCCCGGCGGGCGGCGTCGAGGACGGCTTCGGCGAAGGGGTGCACCGGGTCGTCCGGCGGTACGCCCGCCTCGTCACCGGTGCTTGGCCGGCGGCTGCGCAGGGCGTCGGCGTGCAGGACGAGGGCGTCGGCGATCTCCAGCTGGCGCAGCCGCTCCCCGGTGAGGACGAGGATCCCGGCGTGGGCGAGGAAGGCGCCGAGGGTGGCGCTGAAGGCGGCCGGTCCGTACCGGGCCGCCTTCGGGGATCCGGCCAGGACCGCTTCGGCCGCCTCCCGGGCGTTGTGCGTGACGAGGAGGGTGGCGGCGGCGCCGGCGAGGCTGCCGGTGCTGGCGTGGGAGGCGTACTCCTGCGCGGGGGTCACCTTGAGCGGGGGCCGGGTGTCCGGCGGGCAGGGCAGGCTGGTGCGCCGTTCGTGGCAGATGTCGTCGTGCAGGGCCTCGAAGGCCGCGGCCCTGGCCACGGCTTCGGTCAGCTGGGTGCCGCGCAGGATTCCGTCGAGCACGAGTGCCAGCGGGGTCTGGCCGACTCCGTGTGTGGCGGCGTTGCCGGCCGCGAGGACGAGTTCCATCCCGGAGGTGCCGAACCGCTGCCGGAGCATGGCCCGGAAGCGGGGGTTCTCGCGCAGCAGTGTGACGGTGGCGGTGACGATGCGTGAGGTGGGCGGCAGGCGCAGGGACTGGCCGGCCATGGCGCCGGCCGCGCCGGCGGCGTCCATCAGGATCGCCGCCGCGGTGACGCGGACGTTTCCGGGGGCGCCGGGGTGGGTGGCCTCGTGGGCGTGCGGATCGGCACCCTCGGTCAGTCCGAGGCGGGCGGCGAGTGCGCCGGCCCGCTCGGTGACGCGGTCGGTGGCGGCGTCCTCGACCACGGTGATCACCAGACGGGCCAGTCCCTCGTCCCAGTGGGCCGCGAGCACGTCCGGGTGGTCGAGCAGTTCCCCTGCCAGCTTGTGGGCGAGCGTGCCCGCGTCGCCGTCGGGGTGCCGCAGGGCGAGGTGGACGCGCCGGCCGGCCTTCCAGTGCTGCCCGCCGGTGAGGGCGTTGCGCGCGACGTTGCGGACGCGGCGCGTGGTGTCGTAGACGGACGTCATTCCCTGGGCCGTGCCGCGGGCGGCGCCTGCGGCCGCGCCGGCCACGGCCCCGACGAGCGGGGCGACGTCGAAGCGTGTGAGCATCTGCTGCCGTCTCCCCGAGTCAGCCGGCCGGGCTGTCGTGTCCTTGCCGGTGGGCCTGCTCCTGGCCGGGCGCGCCGTGGAACGCGGCGGCTTCGTGAACCTGCTTCAGGGCGGAGGCGGTGGCGGTGTCCCCGACCTTGGCGGGCTGTTCGTGTACGTGGGGTTCCGGCCGGTCGTGCCGGTAGTGGGACGAGGTGAGTCTTCCGCCGGGGCCGTAGGAGGAGGTGTCCTCGTCGTCCGGCCTGTCCTGGACGGAGCCGGGTGCCCCGGCCGCGCCGGCCGGTGTGCCGCCGTCGGGTGACGCGCCGTCGGGCCGTTGTCCGGGGCGTGGCTGGGTCAGCCAGGCGACGGCCGCGCCGGTCAGCGCCACCGGCCACTCCACCACTCCGGCCACGCCGAGCACACCGGCCCCGGCGTAGACGGCCATGCGGCGGCCGCGTGGCGAGACCGCGCCGATCCTGTCCAGGGCGTCCGTGGCCACTTTGCCCACCTGTTCCGCACCCGGCAGGTGCCGCAGGCCCGAGGCGACGGCCCGCAACGGCTGCGGAAGATCGGACGAACGTGATGTTTCCTGGTTCATGTCGACCTCCACAGGCGCGCGGTCCAGCGACTTCATCCGGTTTCCCCACTCTTTGCCCCATATTCCGCCTTCAGTGGGGCGAGTGCTTGTTTGTTCGTCCGGGGCCGACCGGTCAGGTGCGCAGGACGGTCTCGCCGTCGTGGACCCCGCCCATGCAGCGCTTGGTGTACGACTGCGATCCGTCGCCCCCGGCGGAGGGGTGCGCGCCGTGCCCCTGTTCCGCTGTTCCGCGACGCAGAGGAGGCCCCCTCGCGGCCTGCGGGGTGCGCGTGCACGAGGTGAGAACGGCGTCGCCGACACGGCCGGATGCTCTCCGGAAGCCTTCCGTGTCGGTGCGGGCGCGCCGGGTACTCAGTGCGGGCACGCAGGCCGTCTCGGGCCCGGACATCGCACGCGAGCGGTGTCCGGTTCGGTGCGAAGGAGTGGTCATGACGCAGAACGGTGATGACGCGACGCTCGTCCGGCAACCGGGGATCCCCGACCTCCGGATGGCACCGGAAGGGCCCGAGCCCGCGCCACCACAGGACCAGCGGGCGGACGAACCGCCGCAGGAGCTGCCCCTGGACCGCAACCAGGCCATCCTGGAGGCGGCCAAGCAGGTCGGTGCCCTGCTGAAGCGCAAGGGGCACCTGTTCGCCCTGGCCGGCAGCGTGGCCGCGTACGCCCACGGGGGCGAGAAGAACATGCAGCACGACGTCGACTTCGCGATCCGCCCCGAGGACGCGGAGCCGGTGGCGGCCACGCTCCGCGAAGCGGGGCTGACGGTCTACACCCCGCCGGAGGACTGGCTGATCAAGGCCACCTGTTTCGGCCAGCCGGTCGACATCATCTTCGAGCTGGCGCACCGGCCGGTCGGCGCGGACATGCTGGAGCGGGCCGAGGAGCTCTCGGTCGACTCGGTGCGCATGCCCGTGCTGGCACCGACCGACCTGCTGTGGAGCCTGATCGCCGCGTTCTCCGAGCACCACTGCGACTTCGGCTCGGCCCTGCCCATCGCGCGTGCCCTGCGGGAGAAGGTCGACTGGGAGCTGGTGCGGCGCGAGTGCGGGGACGAGCCCATGCCCGCGGCCTTCTTCTTCCTCCTGGAGCGCCTGAACGTCATCTGAAGGAGCACCCATGAGCACCCACGGTTCCCAGGACACGGGCGGCGGGCCGCCGGCCGAGAACCTGGACTACCGCATCGCCCACCTCCATGACCGTCTCGCCTCGGGCGAACTCGGTGAACTGGGCGTCCGGGTCGAGGCCCGCGGCCATACGGTGCTGCTGACCGGCACCGTGCCCTCGGCGCCCTGCCGCGACGAGATCCTGCGTACCGTCCACGAGGAGCTCGCCGGCTTCCCGGTGCACAGCGACCTCGTGGTCACCGAGGCGTCCTCCCCCGACCACGCGGAGGAACTCTCATGATCCGGATCGCAGCCGTCGGAGACATCCACATGGGCCCCGACAGCCAGGGCGTGCTCCGCCCCGCCTTCGAGACCCTGCCCGAGTGCGCCGATCTCCTGCTTCTGGCCGGGGACCTCACCCGGCACGGCACGCCCGAGGAGATGCGGGTGGTGGCCCGGGAGGTCCGGGATCTCGGCGTGCCGGTGGTCGCCGTCCTGGGCAACCACGACCACCACGACGACCGGCCGGACGAGGTCACCGCCATCCTCCGCGACGCCGGGGCGCAGGTCCTGGAAGGGCAGGGGACGGTCGTGGAGAGCGGCGGGGCCCGGATCGGCGTGGCCGGCACCAAGGGGTTCGGCGGCGGCTTCGTCGGCCGCTGCGCCGGGGAGTTCGGCGAGCCGGTGATGAAGGAGTTCGTCCGGTACTCGCGCCGGAGCGCCGACGGCCTGCGGTCCGCCCTGGAGCGGCTGGGCGAGGAAGGCTGCGAGGCGCGGATCGCGCTGACCCACTACTCCCCCGTCGCGGACACGCTGGCGGGGGAGCCGCTGGAGATCTACCCGTTCCTGGGCAGTTACCTGCTGGCCGAGGCGATCGACACCGCCGGCGCCGACCTCGCGGTGCACGGGCACGCGCACGCCGGCACCGAACACGGCATGACGACGGGCGGTGTACGGGTGCGCAACGTCGCCCAGCCGGTCATCGGGCGGGCCTTCCACGTCTACCACCTGCCGGTGCGGGAGCCCGCCGCGACCGGCGCCGCCGCACAACAGGCCCACTGAGCCAACCCCGTTCCCCCTCCGCCGCCGGCATCCGCCGGCGGCGGTTTCCGTTGCGCGCTGCCGCCTGCGGCCGCTCCCGTACCCCCTCTGGTGTGAACACCCCGCACGTCGTGCCCGTTTCAGGCATTTTGTCTGCTTAGCATGCGAGCTCCGCGCTCCGCACGTCGGGGATGTGCCCACGCGTCCGCCCGGGGCGCTCTGCCTCGTACGAGAGGACATCAGATGGCGCTGACGGGCCGTCAAAGAGCACCGTCCGAGCATGCCTTCTCCCCGCACGACGCCGTACTGCGCACCGCGGCACCGCACGTCGCCCGCCGTCGCTTCCTGACCGTCACCGCGGCCGCCGCCATGCTCGCCTTCGGGACCAACCGGCCGGCCCGCGGCGCCACCGCCGCTCCCGAACTCGACGCCGCCCGGGTCATCGACGACCCGTTCACCCTCGGCGTCGCCTCCGGGGACCCGCTGCCCGACTCGGTGCTCCTGTGGACCCGGCTCGCGCCCGAGCCCTTCGCGGAGGACGGCGGCCTGGCCCAGCAGCGGGTCGTCGTCTACTGGGAAGTTGCCATGGACGAGTGGTTCGCCATCGTCGAGCACCGGGGCGTCGCCACGGCCCACCCCGAGTACGCCCACAGCGTGCACGTCGACGTCAAGGGCCTGACACCGGACAGCACCTACTACTACCGGTTCCGGGTGGGCGCCTGGATCAGCCCCGTCGGCCGCACCCGGACGGCACCGGCCGAGGGCAGTGACGCCGACAGCATGCGGCTGGCCGCCGTCGCCTGTCAGGCCTACCAGGACGGCTACTACACCGCCCACCGCCATCTGGCGCAGGAGGACGTCGACGTGGTCTTCCACCTCGGCGACTACCTGTACGAGTACGCGGTGGACTCCGCCGGCGGGGCGCGCCGCTACACCGACCGCAAGCTGCCCGACGTGTTCAACTGCGAGACGACCACGCTGGCGGACTACCGGCTGCGCTACGCGCTCTACAAGAGCGACCCGGACCTGCAGGCCGCGCACGCCCAGCACCCCTTCGTCGTCACCTGGGACGACCACGAGACCGAGAACAACTACGCGGGCGCCGTCGACGAGAAGGGCAGTCCTCCTGATCAGTTCCTGGTGCGGCGGGCCGCCGCCTACCGGGCCTACTGGGAGAACCAGCCGCTGCGTGCCGCGCAGTTGCCGCAGGGGCCCGACGCCCGGCTGTACCGCAGGCTGGCCTGGGGCTCGCTCGCGCAGTTCGACATCCTCGACACCCGCCAGTACCGCTCCGACCAGGCCTACAACGACCGGCCGCACGCGCCGGGCGCCGAGTCGGACGACCCGGCCCGCACTCTCACCGGCGCCGCGCAGGAACGCTGGCTGCTGGACGGCTGGCGGGACTCCGCGGCGCTGTGGCACGTGATGCCCCAGCAGGTGTGCTTCTCCCAGCGCAAGTTCGACCTGGCCGCGCCGGCCCGGGTCTGCATGGACGCCTGGGACGGCTACCGCGCCTCCCGCAACCGCGTCATGGCGGGCGCGAAGGCCGCGGGCATCGACAACTGGATGGTCCTCACCGGCGACGTCCACGTCGGCTACGCCTTCGACATCAAGGAGGACTTCGACGACCCCGCCTCGAAGACGGTGGGCACGGAGTTCACCTGCACCTCCATCGCCAGCGGCGGGAACGGCACCGCCAAGCCGGGCGACTGGGACACCTACATGAAGGCCAACCCCCACATGAAGCACTTCGACGGCCGGCGTGGCTACGTCCGGGTCGGCCTGGGCCGGGACAACGCCCAGGTGGACTTCCGGACCGTCTCCGCCATCACGACGCCCGGGGCCGGCATCTCCACGTCCGCGTCCTTCGTCACGGAGGCGGGCCTACCCGGCCTGAAGTCCGCCTGAGGCGCCCGCCCGGACCGCACATGGCGCCCTTCCCGGCACCTGAGCGCGAAACGGGACGGCCCCCCGACATCGCGCCGGGCCGTTCCGGCAAGGCCTGTGCGGAAGCCTCACCGTGATCGACATCCGTATCAGACACCGTGACCCAAGGAGACACATCGCATGGCCCACAGACATGCCGTGACCGGTCGCCGGGCGGCCCTGACCGCACTCGGCGCGCTCGTCGCCACCGGCATCCCCTCCGCCGTGGCGGCCGAGCCGACGCCCGCGGCGGGCTCGCCGCTCTCGGCCGCCCAGACGCTCGGCGCCGACCGGCCGTCGGCTCAGCTGCTGCGCGCACTGCAGCGCGATCTGGGGCTGACCCCGGCCCAGGCGTCCCGGCGGCTGGTCAACGAGGCGGAGGCGGGCACCCGGGCGGGCAGGCTGCGCAACGCCCTGGGCGACCGCTTCGCCGGGGCCTGGCTGCGCGGCACGACGTCGCAGGAGCTCGTGGTGGCGACCACGGACGCCGCGGACGTGCCCGCCATCGAGGCGCAGGGCGCGAAGGCGGCCGTCGTGAAGAAGACCCTGCGCGACCTGGGGAGCACGAAGCAGAAGCTGGACGCGGCGGCGGCCCGGGTCAGCACCCGTGACACACCCCTGTGGTACGTCGACATCCCGGCGAACCGGGTCGTGGTGGAGGCCGGGAACAAGGCCGCGGCGGCCGCGTTCCTCAAGGCCGCGGGTCTGGACGGCAAGAGCGTGGGCGTGAGGGTGACGGCGAACCGGCCGCGCCTCATGGAGGACCTCACCGGCGGCGACGCCTACTACGTCGACGGCACCGCCCACTGCTCCGTCGGGTTCTCCGTCACCAAGGGCGAGCAGGAGGGCTTCGCCTCGGCGGGCCACTGCGGCAAGCAGGGCGCGAAGACCACCGGGCACAACGAGGCGGACCAGGGCACCTTCCAGGCCTCCACCTTCCCCGGCAAGGACATGTCGTGGGTGGCCGTCGACGACCCGTGGACGGCCACCCCGAACGTGAAGGGCGAGGGCGAGCAGAAGGTGCAGATCACCGGCTCGGTCCAGGCCCTCGTGGGGGCGGCCGTCTGCCGCTCCGGCTCCACCACCGGGTGGCACTGCGGCGAGGTCGAGCAGCACGACACGAGCGTCAGCTACGCCGAGGGCACGGTCGACGGGCTGACCCGGACGGCGGTGTGCGCCGAGCCGGGCGACTCCGGCGGCCCGTACGTGGCGGGAGTCCAGGCGCAGGGCGTGACGTCCGGCGGCACCGGCGACTGCAAGACCGGCGGCACCACGTTCTACCAGCCGATCAACCCGCTGCTCAGCGACTTCGGCCTCACCCTGAAGACCGCCGACGCCGAATCCCCGGCACCGCAGGGCAATGTCGCGCAGACGTGGGCCACGGGCCGGGTCTACGAGGCCGGTGTCACGGTGACGCACGCGGGTGTGCGCTACCAGTGCCTGCAGACCCACCAGGCCCAGGACCCCTGGGCGCCCTCCCGCACGCCGGCCCTGTGGCAGCGGGTGTGACGAAGGGTCAGGGCTGCCCGGCGCCGGCGCGGCACCTGCCGTCGGCGCCGGGCCGGCCCCGCTACTCCCCTGCCAGCAGCGCGTACGCGGTGGCGACGAACGGGTCGTGGGCGCGGAAGCGGCGGGTGCAGACCGCGGCCAGTGCCGTGCCGGTGCCGGGGCGGAATCCCAGGAACGCCTGCTGGCCGAGGGTCGCACCGCTGTGGAAGTACATCGGCCCGCCGTC
Source organism: Streptomyces sp. NPDC033136 (assembly GCF_055578235.1). NCBI lineage: Bacteria > Bacillati > Actinomycetota > Actinomycetes > Kitasatosporales > Streptomycetaceae > Streptomyces > Streptomyces sp. NPDC033136. Next base: position 50,682 of record NZ_JBVIPD010000020.1, on the reverse strand, counting down.
GGTGGGGTGACGGAACCAGGCGATGGTGTGCACGTGCCGGTGCCCAAGGCCGCGGCGGAGCACGGGGCGGCGTACCGAGCGCAGGGCGGCGGCCAGGTGCGGTGGTGCGCCGGGGGTGCCGGTGGGGACCAGGTGGGCTTCGAGAAACGTGAGCAGGTCGTGCGGCGTGGCCCGTACGGCCCCCGCCGCCTGGAAACCGCCGGCGTCGAAGGGGGGCACGGATGTCTCGCCGTCCTTGCCGTACCCGACGGCGTCGCGTTCCGGATCGTCCGCGTACGGGTCCGTGCCGGTCAGGCCGAGCGGGTGCAGCACCTGCTCGGTGAGCAGGTCCTCCCAGGGGGTGCCGGTCGCGGCGGCCAGGGCGTGCCCGAGAACGGCGACGCCGTAGTTGGAGTAGCGCCACCGGGTGCCGGGGCGATGCCACTGCCGGTGGCGCAGGAAGGCGTCGACGACCCGGTCGGCCGGGAAGCGCGCGTAGGGGTTGGTGTGCCAGGCGGGCAGGCCCCGGAGGAGGAAGCCGGGCGGCAGGGCGGGCAGTCCGGAGGTGTGGGTGATCAGGTGGGCGAGCGTCACCGGGGTCGCGCCGAGGGCCCTGCCGCCGTCCAGGAGGGCGGCGGCCGGTTCACCGCCGGTCAGTGCGCCGTGGTTGATCAGCTGTGCCAGGAGCAGGCCCGTGAACGTCTTGGTGGCCGAGCCGATCTCGTAGCGGAGGTTCTCGCGGGGCAGCGGCGGGGGTTCGGCGGTGCCGCCGATCAGGACGGTGCGGTGTCCGTGGCGGGAGAGGGCGAAGACGACGTCGGGGGCGTCGGCGGCGTTGACGGCGTCGGCGAGTCGCCCGGCGAGGGGCCGGCCGGCCGGGGAGACGTCCGTCCGCGGGACGCGCGGGGAACGCGTTGTCCGCACGCGCGGAGGTGAGGTCTCCTCGTCGTCGAGAGGTTCGCCCGGCCAGCCGGTGAACCGACGGCCCGTCATGACGCGTGCGCCAGTTCGGCCAGGGACCGGGACGTGGCGAGGACCGAGGCGACCGCGGCGACCAGCGTGGGGTGGTAGACGATGTCGAACACCTCGTCGGGCGTGCCCTCGGGCATCGTGCGGATCGCGGGCATCGCCCCATCGGGCTGCTCCGCGGCGGCGAAGGCCTGCCGGGCCCGTTCGTCCAGGGTGGGACGGGGCAGGCAGGCGTCGACCACGAGCAGCTCGCCGAGCAGGTCCCAGCGCTCCAGGTCCAGCCGGTCGTCGATCCAGACGGGCAGCCAGGTGGCGAGGTAGTCGGCGATGCCGGGCGGCAGGCCCTCCGGATTCTCGCCCCAGTCGGTGAGGTGGAGCACCGTGTGTGTGACGCCCCGGAGGGCGGAGACCACACTGGAGGCGAGGTCCTGCACCGCGCTCTGCAGGAGGGTCGGAGTGCCAGACTGCTCCATTGACTACTCCCGTCGATCACCAGCCCTTCTTCGGGCGCGGAGTCGGCGGCGACAGCAGCTTGGTTGCCCCGGAGGACAGTGCCAGGGCTGCGCACTCGCGGCTGTCGCGGTAGACGCCGTCGAGTTCTGTCGGGTCGAGTGCCGCCTCGATGTCGGCACTCGGACGCCGGTCGGTTCCTGCGGCGTGAGTGGTTCGACCGCCGCTGGGGAACCCGGCCGGCACCGGACCCCACCGACACTCTGGAGAGGGCCTATGAGTCTGTTGCGTGCGCTCGGCCGTCCCATGCTGGCCTCGATGTTCCTCACGGGCGGCATGAACTCCGTCCGCGATCCGGGGCAGGTCGCCGCGGCCGCCGAGCCTGTCGTCCAACCCGTCACCGAACGCGTCTCGGCGCTGCCCGACCGCACCGAGCAGGTCGTACGGCTGAACGGAGCCGTACAGGTCGTTGCCGGGCTGATGCTGGCCACGGGGCGTATGCCGCGTCCGGCCGCGCTGGCCATCGCGGCCACGCTGGTGCCCACGACGCTCGCCGGGCACCGCTTCTGGGAAGCGGAGGACCCCTCGGAGCGGGCCCAGCAGCGCATCCACTTCTTCAAGAACATGTCCATGCTCGGCGGGCTGCTGATCGCCGCCGACGACACCGGCGCGCGCCCCTCGGTGCTGTGGCGGGGTACCCACGCCGCCCGGGGCGTGCGGCGTGAAGCGGGCCTGGTACGGCACTCCGTCCGTGCCACCGCGCGCCCCGCCGCCGCGGCCGGCCGAATCCGGGCCAAGCTCCCCGCCTGAGGCGTCCGAGGCTTGCGTGGCATCCGCGGTGCCTGAGGTCTCTGAGTGCACCGCCCGACCAGCGCGTTAGCCCCCCGGGGCCGAGGGGACCCGGGGGGCCGGAGGTGAAGGAACATGGGACACGGAGGAAACATCATCGACGAGCTGGTGACCGATCACCGCGAGGTCGAGGAGATGTTCGGCAGGATCGAAGCACTGCCGTCCGGCCACCAGGACCGCAAGGTGTACGCCGACCAGGTCACGATGGAGCTGGTACGGCATTCGGTGGCCGAGGAGGCCTACCTCTACCCGGCCGTACGCGAGCACGTGGCGGGCGGGGACGCCCTCGCCGACCAGGAGCTGAAGGACCACGCCACGGCCGAGCAGATCATGAAGGACCTTGAGGGCTGCGACGCGGGCGACGCCGACTTCGACCGGCTCATGGGCATGCTGATGAGCGAGATCCGCTCGCACATCGCCGACGAGGAGGGGAACCTCCTCCCACGGCTGCGGCAGGCCTGTCCGATGGACACGCTCAACGAACTGGGCGACAAGGTGCGCCAGGCGAAGAAGACCGCCCCGACCCGGCCTCACCCGGCCGCCCCCGACAAGCCTCCGGCCAACAAGCTCCTGGCTCCGGGCACCGGGATGGTCGACCGGCTGCGTGACGCGTTGTCCGGCCGGGGGAAGTCCGAGTAGCGCGGCCTCCGCCGCACGAGAGAAGGGCCCGTCGCCCAGGCGACGGGCCCTTCTGCGTGCTCTGTGGCCGTCGTCACGTGCTGTGACCCGGTCGAGGCCCATGACCGACAGCTGTGATCAACCCCACTCGGGGTCGCAAATGCTTCTGGCCTGAGGGCGTTTGGACAGTGCGTGGGCGATGGACGAGGTGCTGACGGAGCCGACGGGAGGTTGCCCTCTGTCACGATGGTCGGCGCCGTACCCGGCGAGGGACATCACCGTGCAGCGCGGCCGGTGCTCGTCCTTCCCCTCGCCCCCTCCTGCTGAGTCCTCGGACTCGTCTTGCGAGTACCGCACTGTGCCTTCCTCGCCCTCCCCCGCCCCGTCCGCCTCGCGCTCGCCCTGGCGGTCTCTGAGGTACCGCAGCATGCGCTGGTGGTCCGTCGCGAACTTCGTGTCGAACGCCGGTACGTGGATGCAGCTCACCGTGCAGAACCTGCTGGTCCTCCAGATCACCGGCTCCGCCGCCGCGACCGGGCTGTCCATGTCCGTGCAGGCCGCCCCTGCCCTGCTGATCAGCGTCCTGGGCGGGGCCGCCGTCGACCGGTGGCCCCGCAAGCTGACGGCCGCCGTGAGCCAGGCACTGCTCGGCGCGATCGCCTTCACCACGGCCGTCCTCGTGGCGCTGGACCGGATCGACATGACCTCGCTGATGGTGCTGGCCGCCGTCACGGGTGTCGTCGCGACCGTCGACAACCCCGCGTGCGCGCTGCTCGGCAACGATCTCGTCCCGGCGGAGGACGTGCCCTCGGCCATCGGCGTCGGGGCGCTGGTCCATCAGGCGGGCCGGCTGGCGGGCGCGGCTCTCGCCGGTGTGGCGGTCGGGTTCCTCGGCACGTCCGCCGCGTACTTCGCGAACGCGCTGTCGTTCCTGTTCGTGGCCTCGGTCATCCCGTTCCTGCGTCCGGCTGCCGGCGCGGTGCGGCAGCCGCCCGTGAACCCGGAGCGCACCGGCTCCGACATGACCGTGCGGGAGGGGCTGGCCTACTTCGCGCGGCGGCCGCGCCTGGTCGCGCTCGCCGGTGTGACCGGGATCAGCGCGGTGTTCGGCCGCAACTACGGGCTCACCCTGGCCGTGCTCGTGACCGGGCCGCTCGCTGGGGGTGCCGGGGCGTTCGGCACGGTGTCGACGGTGCTCGCGATCGGCGGCATCCTCGGAGCGCTGCTCGGTGCCCGGCTGCGGCGGCCGTCGGTACGGCTCGTGGGCACACTGGCAGCGGCCGGGGCGCTGCTGCAGGTGGTGGCGGGGCTGTCGCCGTCGCTGGCGGTGCTGATCGTGCTGGTGCTGCCGATGGCCGTGGTGGAGTCCGTCTCCGACACCGCCGGCACGGCCGTCCTGCAGACCGATCCGCCCGCGCATCTGCGCGGACGCGTGCTGGGTGTGTGGGGCAGCATCGCCACGGTGTGGGGCCTGGGCGGCCCGCCCGCACTGGGGCTGCTGATGGAGCTGGCCGGGGCCCGCGGCGCCCTCGTCACCGGCGGACTGCTCATCGCCGGCTCCATCGGGGCGGGCCACCTGCTGCGGCAGCGCCGGGCCACAGCACCGGTGGTGCTCCGCAAGGAGGGCGACGTACCGGGCCGGCCGACGCTGGGCACGGTGGCCTGAGGGACGGCCGGGCCGTCGGGCTGTCGGGCTGTCGGGCACGGTTCAGGGGCCCTTTCGGACAGCCCGGCTGACCAGCAAGCCGCCCTCCTGCGGGGTCTTCGGGGGTCACGGCGGGCAGCGTGGGCGCTTGTCGGGCTGCGATCGAAGGCCCGGCCGCTCTTCCGGCCGCGGTGCTCGCTTCCGGCTGCGTCCGGCCGCGGTGCCCGGCGCCGCCCGGCGAGGTCCTCGGGGAGCCGTCGGACCGCGCCTGTCACCGGTGGCGCACAGGCGGAGCCAGGTCCGATCCGCCCCCGCTGCCCGGCGCCCGAGCCGGCAACCGGCAGCGCCATCGACCCCAGCGCTCCGACCGCATCAGGACCCCGACGGCCGAAGCCCCGCCTCCGACGCCGCCTTCGCCGCGCGGCGTGCCAGCAGGGTCGTGGAGCGGCCGTCGAGGTAGGGCAGGACCACGGCCTGGCCGCCCCAGGTACGGAGCACCTCAGCCTCGGGCAGGTCCTGGACGGAGTAGTCGCCGCCCTTGACCCAGACGTCCGGCCGCAGCCGGGACAGTACGGCCTGCGGGGTGTCCTCTTCGAAGACCGCGACGGCGTCGACGCTGCCGAGCGCTGCGAGGACGCGGGCGCGGTCCACCGCCGGGTTGAGCGGACGGCCCGGGCCCTTGCGGCGGGCGACGGACGCGTCGGAGTTCAGGCACACGATGAGGCAGTCGCCGATGCGCCGGGCGCTGTCCAGCAGGCCGACGTGACCGGCGTGCACCAGGTCGAAGCAGCCACCGGTGGCGACGACGGTGCCGCCGCGGGCCCGGACCCTCTCCGCGAGGCCGAACGCGTCGGTCGCGGGGCCGGCTGCGGGGTCGTCGGCGGAGCCGGGCGCCGGCTCGGTCCGCCATAGGTCGGGGTTGCCCGCGCCGCCCGCCGCGACGAACGCGGCCGCCTCGGCGACGGCCCGTTGCAGCGCCTCCTCGGGCAGCAGGCCGTCGGCGAGGGCCGCCGCCGCCGTCGCGGCGAAGCAGTCGCCCGCCCCGCACGGGTCCCCGGTGGCCCGGTAGGGCACGGGGACGAGCATCGGCGTGCCGGAGCCGGGCCGGGCCAGCAGCACGCCGCGCTCGCCGAGGGTGACGGCGACACCGGCCGCGCGCCAGCGTTCAGCGAGGCGCGCCCCGCGCTCGGCGTACGCCCCCAGGGAGGTGCCTCCGGACGCGGGGTGCAGGGCCCGGGCCTCCGCCGCGTTGGGGGTGACGAGACGTGCTCCGGGCACCGGCAGGTCGCCCTCGGGGTGCGGGTCCCACACCAGGGGGGTGCGGCGGGCGGCGTCCTCGAGGAGCGGCCGCAGGGCGCCCGCGGTATGGCGGCCGTAGTCGGCGACCAGGACGGCGCGGGCGTGGGACAGCGCTTCGCGAACCGCGTCGTCAGGTTCGCCGGGCTCACCGGGCGAGCCGCCGCCCCGGTCGATGCGGACGACGGGCCGGCCGCCGGCCAGGACGCGGGTCTTCACCGGCAGGGTGCCGTTCAGCGGGATCTCCAGCAGCCGGACCCGGGCGCGCAGGTCGCGGCGTACGGCCTCGCTGGCGTCGTCGTCGCCGAGCGCGGTCACCAGGACGACGTCCCGGCCGCCGCGGGCGGCGAGGGCGGCGGCGAGGCCGGCTCCGCCGGGGTGGCGCCGGTCGCCGGTGACGTCGACAACGGGGGCGGGGGCGTCCGGGGAGAGCCTGGTGGAGACGCCTTCGATGTCCTCGTCGAGGAGGACGTCCCCGACGACGGCGAGGGGTTTCGGGCCGGTCATGACGCCCGCCCGCGGGTGAGGACCGTACGCCGTGCGACGGGCGTGGCCACAGCCGAGTCGAAGCATTCGCAGAGCAGGTGGACGGCGACGAGGTGGATCTCCTGGACGTTCGCGGTGCCGTCGGCGTCGACGCACAGGGCTTCGTGGGCGGCTTCGGCCAGGGGGTTCGGGCCGCGCCCGGTGAGCGCCCAGACGCGCAGGCCGGCCTGCCGGGCGGTCACGGCGGCGGCGATGAGGTTGGCACTGCGGCCCGAGGTGGAGAGCAGCAGCAGGACGTCGCCGGGGCGGCCGTGGGCGGTGACCTGGCGGGCGTAGACGTGGTCGAAGCCGTAGTCGTTGCCGATGGCGGTCATGCTGGACGTCTCGGCGTGCAGGGCGAGCGCGGAGTAGGCGCGGCGTTCCTGGCGGTAGCGGCCGACCAGCTCGGCGGTGAGGTGCTGGGCCTGGGCGGCGCTGCCGCCGTTGCCCGCGGCGAGCAGCCGGCCTCCGCCGGTCAGGACGTCGGCGAGCCGGCCGCCCCAGTCGGCGACCCGGTCCGGGCCGTGCCGGCGGAACCGGCCGAGGGCTTCCTCCAGGGACCGGCAGTGCAGACGCGCGGCGTCAAGGGCGGGGTGTGCGGGGGGCTCGCTCATGCGGATCGGGCGTGCCGCCGGAGGGGGAACGGCGACGGACCCACACCTCCTTCGGATTTCGGGCGTCTGCGGATGTCGGTGGTACGTCCCGGCGGCGGGGGTGGTGAAGCGGCGGTGCAGGCCGGCTTCCGTGCCGGTCGCGGTTGGCCCGCGGGCGGGTCCGGGTCAGCCGGTGCCGGTCGCGGCGGGCTCGGTGTCGAGGACCTCGCAGTAGGCGGCCTCGGTGGCCGCGGCGACCCGGCCCCAGCCGAACCGGCTCAGGACCCGGCGGCGGCCTGCCGCCCCGCACGCCGCCCGGACCGCCGGATCGGCGAGCAGCCCGGCGACGGCGAGGGCGAGGGCCTCCGGGTCGCGGGGCGGCACCAGCCGTCCGGTGCCCGGGTCGGCGACGGTGTCGAGCTGCCCGCCGACCGCGCTGGCCACGACGGGCACGCCGCAGGCCATGGCCTCCAGCGGGACGAGGCCGAAGGGTTCGTAGTCGGCGGGGCACACCACCACGTCGGCGGAGCGCAGCAGCGCCGGTACCTCCTCCGCGGCCACGGCGCCGGCGAAGCGGACCCGGTCGGCGACGCCGGCGTCCCGGGCGATGCCGCGCAGCCGCCACACCTCCGGATCGCCGTCGAGCCGGTCCGCGGGCGGCCCGCCGGCCACGACCAGCTCGGTCGCGGGCAGCCGGGCCAGCGCGGCGATGGTCACCGCGACGCCCTTGCGCGGCACGAGGCGCCCCAGCTGGAGCAGCCGGTGCGGGTACGGTCCGCGCGGCGCGGCCGGGCCCTGCGGGGTGAACCGGTCGGTGTCGACACCGCACGGCACGACGGCGACCTTGTGCGGGGGGATGCCCATGCGGGCCAGTTCGTGCGCCTCGTCGCGGCAGGTGGCGACGACGCCGTCGCAGCCCAGCCCGATCTCGATCTCCGCGGGGATCCGTTCCGGCGGGCTGGTGTCGGCGTGCCGCTGGTGCCGTCGCTTCACCGTCCCGAGAGCGTGATACGTGTGCAGCAGCGGCAGCCCCCGTTCGCGCGTCGCGCTGAGGGCGGCCAGTCCCGACATCCAGTAGTGCGCGTGGACGAGGTCCGGCGCCCGGGTGCGCCAGCTGCGGGCGAGGCAGCGACCGAACTCGGCCATGTGCGGCAGCAGCGCGTCCTTCGGAAGCGGCTCGGCCGGTCCGGCGGGCACGTGGTGGACCTCGACGCCGTCCCGCAGCTCCACCCGGCCGGGCAGGTCGGGCGCGTCGCGGCGGGTGTGGACGGTGACGCGGTGGCCCCGGTCCGCGAGTGCGCGCGCGAGGCAGGCGACGTGGACGTTCTGCCCGCCGGCGTCGACCCCGCCGAGCGCGGCGAGGGGGCTCGCGTGCTCGGAGACGAGGGCGATGGCGAGGACGCCCGGGTCGAGGGGGGCGCCGCCGAGCGGCCCGGCGGGGAAGGGAGTGAGGGGCGGGGTCATGAGCACACCTCCGTGATCAGGCGCTCCCAGTCGGCCAGGAAGCGCTTGAGTCCGTGGCGTTCGAGGGCCGCCTGCCGGGCACGGGCGCCGTCCTCGGCCGCCGCCTCGGGTTCGTGGAGGTAGCGGCGGGCGGCGCGGACCAGGACGTCGGGGCGGGTGGAGAGGGCGCCTGCCCCGGGCGGGACGGCCTCGACCGCCTCGGTGGTGGCGAGCGCCAGCACCGGCATGCCGAGGTGCATGGCTTCCAGCAGGGACAGGCCGAGGGAGGTCCAGCGCACCGGGTGCAGGTACATGCGGCGTTCGGCCATGGCCGTGTGGAGTTCGCTCTGGGGCAGGTCGGCGGTGCGGCACCGGTCCGGCGGCAGGCCGAGGTGCCCGGCCAGGCCCTCGTTGCCCATCCCGAACACGTCGACCGGCACGGCCTCGGCCAGGGCGGGCAGCAGGTCCGTGCCGGTGTGACGGGCGCGCCGCACGGGTTCGTTGACGACGACGGCGGCGCGGGCGAGCCGTCCGGTGTAGCGGTGCCCCGGGTCGACGATGCCGTGTTCGATCACCTCGGTCCGGGTGGTTCCGCAGTCCCAGAACAGCCGGTTGAAGTGCGTGACGTGCACGAGGGTCAGGTCGGCGCGGTCGGCGCACGGGTGCCGGGTGTCCGGTACGTCGCCGTCGGGCGCGTTGTGCTCCAGGTACAGCGCTGGTACGTCCCGGCCCGGCCGTCGTCCGCCGAGCCAGCGCTCGGCCAGCTCCGGCTCGTGCGGCCGTTGGAAAAGGACCAGGTCGACGGGCGTGTCGCGGAGCTCTTCGGGGGTGACCTCGCGGACCGAGGCGGGCCAGGAGAAGGTGCGGGCCCGGCCGCGGCCGTCCGGGCCGCGTCCCGGGGTGACGGGGACGAGGTAGGTGTGGGGGCCCTGGACGAACGCGGTCGTCCAGGAGCCGTGCACGTGCCACAGCAGGATGTTCATACGGTCGCTCCTCGCTCCGTCTGTTCTCCCTGGCCCGCCAGGGGGTCCGTGAGAGCGGCCACGGCCGCGAGCACCTGGGCGTCGCTGATGCCGTCGAGGCAGGAGTGCCCGGGCACGGGGCAGTGCCGTGCCCGGGTGTCCGCGCACGCGGCGTGCGGGTCGCCGAGCAGGACGTGCGGTACGCCGTAGGGGGCCCACCGTTCGGCCGGCACGACCGGTGCGAAGAGGCTGACGACGGGTGTGCCGACGGCGGCGGCGAGATGCGCCGGGCCGGTGTTCCCGGCCACCACGGCCCGGGCTCCGGCCAGGACCCCGGCCAGCTGCGGCAGGCCGGTGGCGCCGCCGAGGTCCAGGGCATGCCGTCCGGCGACCCGTGCGGTCAGCTCGCGCTCGGCGCGCCCGCCGGTGACGACCACCCGGTGTCCCGCCGCGGACAGCGCGGCCACGGCCTGTGCCGCCCGCCCGGGGGTCCAGGCACGGGCGGGCACGGCGGCGCCCGGGTGGACGACGACGTACGGCTCGGTGCCGGTGAGGCGGACCGTGCACGGCGGCGGTGTGACGGCGAGTCCGCCGTCGTCGCCGGGGGGAAGCGGGAAGCCCGCCGCCCGGGCGAGATCGAGGGCGGCCGCCACCTCGTGCCGGTGCGGGCGCCTGCGGTGCCTGAGGTCGAGGAGCGCGCCGGGGTAGTCCTCGCTGTCGGCGGCGGTCCATCCGATGCCGGCCAGCTTCAGCAGCAGGGCGATCGGCAGGGGGCTCTGGTGGTACGACACGAGCACGAGCGCCCGGTCGAAGTGGCGCGCGGTGAGCGTCTCCATCAGCCGCCGGGTGGCCGCCCGGGTGACCGACGGCGGTTCCAGGCCCACCCAGGGGGCGTCGTAGGTCAGCACGTCGTCCGGGCCGGGCAGCATCCGCCCGGCCGCGGCGCCCTGGGGTCCGCAGAGCAGCGCGGTGTAGGAGGATCCGGCGGCGACGGCTCGTACGGCGGGTCCGGCCAGGAGCACGTCTCCGGCGCTGTCGAGACGGACCACGAGGGTGCGGGGCGGGCGGCTGCGGGACAGCGCGGGCGTCATCGCGCCTCCCCGGTCGGCACGGTCTGGTCGAGGACGAGGCGTACCGCCTCCGGGAGGTCCGCTGCCGTGACGTCGGACTCCATGATCTCCTCGGCCCGGGTGACAGCTGTCGGGACCAGGACCCCTCGGGCCCCGGCCGCACGCGCGGCCGCGATGTCCGCTCCGATGTCGCCGATGACGACGGCGCGTTGCGGCGGGACGGCGAGCCGGCGGCACGCCGCCAGTACCAGGCCGGGAGCCGGTTTCCGGCAGCCGCAGCCCTCCCCCGGCCCGTGCGGGCAGACGGCCCAGACGGCGAACGGCCCGAGCAGTTCCTCCATCCGCAGCCGTACGCTCTCCACCTGGCGGCGGGTCAGCAGGCCCCGGGCCACACCCGACTGGTTGGTCACGACCCCGACGGGCACTCCGGCGGCGCGCACGGCGTCCACGGCCTCCCGCGCGCCCGGCATGAGCGCGACCCGCGCCGGGTCCCCGTTGTAGGGGACGTCGGCGACGAGCGTGCCGTCGCGGTCGAAGAGGACCGCCGCGGGAAGCGGGCCGCCGGGGCCCCGCGGGGGCACGTCGGCCGGCTCGTGCGCCCCGGCGAGCAGCCAGGGGCCGGTCACGCGGGTCATGACCGCAGCCGTTCCCTGGCCGCCGGGCGGGTCGGGGACGCCGGTTCCCGGGTCCCGGACGGGGTGTGCGGCCGGGCCTTGCGGTGCACCACTCGGCCGCGCAGCCAGTGCCAGGTCGCGACGGGCGGGACGAGCGCGCTGGTCACGGTCATGGTGAGCACCTCGTCGCGGGTGCCCGGCCCGGGCAGGATCCGGGCGAGGGCGAACTCGGCGGTGCCGGCCAGCCACGCGGCGGCGCAGGCGGCGGCGGCCCGGTGCCGGCCGAGCAGGGCGCAGCCGAGTGCCGTCACTCCGGCCCCGGTCACCGCCAGGTGCACGGGCAGACGCCCGCGCGGCGCTCCCGCCCGGCGCCACCAGTGGCGGCCGTGCAGCCGGGTCATCAGGACGTCGTCGGCGTTGCCTGCCTGGAGCCGGACGGAGACCCAGCGGCCGGCGGGCCGGACGGGGTGGGTGGTGGTGCGCCGGCCCGCGGTGAGAGTCCAGCCGGCGTCCAGCATCCGCAGGGCGAGGTCGGCGTCCTCCCGGAAGGCCCGCCGGAAGCGTTCGTCGAATCCGCCGACGGCCACCAGCGCGGCCCGGCGGTAGGCCATGTCGGCGGTGATCCAGTGGGCGCCGGCGAGTCCGGCGGTGTTGCGTTCCCAGTCCGTGGGGCGCCGGCCGGCGGGCAGCGGCACGTCGATCCGGGCCGTGATCCCGGCGGTCCGCCCGGTCGCCGAGGCCAGGTCGAGGGTCAGGTCGTCGCCCCAGGCGGCGCCGGGTACGACGTCGTCGTCGAGAAAGACGATCCAGGGCGCGTCACCGGCCGCCCGCCAGCCGAGGTTGCGCGCGGCGGCGGGTCCACGCGCCCCGCCGGGTACGACGATGGTGCGCGAGCGCAGGGACGGCGGAACGTCGGCGGTCAGCGGCACCCGGGCCGCGTCGCGCCGGTCGTCGACGAGGACCACCCGGTCCGGCCCCGGGCCGGCCGCCTCGGCGAGGGCGTTGAGGCAGGCGCCGAGGCTGGGCCGGCCGAGGGTCGGGATCACGACGGCGTACTCGGCGTCCCTGGTGACGGGGTCGGGTTCGGTCATCGCGGGCCTCCGGCGTCGGCGATACGGGAGTCGGTACGGCAGTCCGCGCGGAAGAGGTCGCCGCGCCGGATCGCGTACGGGCCGATGGCCAGCAGGTCGACGGGCGAGGAGCCGAAACACTCCAGGGCGTCGCGCGGGTCGTCGGCCATGGGGCGGCCGGCCGTGTTGAGGCTGGTGTTGACGACCACGGGCAGCCCGGTGAGCCGCTCGAACTCGCCGAGCATCCGGGCGGCCAGGGGTTCGCGTTCCGGGTCGACGGTCTGGATGCGGGCGGTGCCGTCGACGTGGACCACGGCGGGGATGCGCTCCCGCCATGCCGGGGCCACGTCGTGCACGAACAGCATGTACGGGCTGGGCAGCGGGCCGTCGAAGATCCCGGCGGCGCGGTCGGCGAGCACCATCGGGGCGACGGGCCGGAACTGCTCGCGTCCCTTGACGTCGTTGAGCCGTTCCAGGTTGCCGGCGTGCCCGGGGTGGGCCAGCAGGGAGCGGTGGCCGAGCGCCCGGGGGCCGTATTCGGAGCGGCCCTGGAACCAGGCGACGATCCCGTTGTCCGCCAGGGCGCGCGCCACGGTCGCGGCGATGTCCGGGGGCCGTTCGAAGGGCACGGCGGCGGTCTTCAGCCAGGCTCCGAGTTCCGCGTCGGACCAGTCCCGGCCGAGGTCGGCCCCGGTCATGGCCTCCGGCGCGTCGCCCTCCGAGGCGGACAGCAGCAGGGCGCCGCCCAGGGCGGTACCGGCGTCCCCGGCGGCGGGCTGCACCCACACGCGGGAGAAGGGCCCCTCGCGGGCGATACGGGAGTTGGCGACGCAGTTGAGGGCGACGCCACCGGCGAGGGTGAGCACCTGGTCGTGGGTCCGCCCGTGCAGCCAGCGCACCAGGTCGAGCAGGGTCTCCTCCAGTACGGCCTGGGCGCTGGCGGCGACGTCGGCGTGGGCCCGCGTCCACGGCTCGTCGGGCCCGCGGGGCGCGCACAGCTCGTGCCAGGCCACGCCGGTGGCGTGGAAGCCGCCGTCGCCGGTCGGGTACACGTGGCGGCGCAGTTCCGCGAGCATGCGCGGGGTGCCGTGGGAGGCGAGAGCCATCACCTTGAACTCGTCGCAGGAGCGCAGGAAGCCGAGGTGTTCGGTGAGTTCCTCGTAGACCAGGCCGAGCGAGTGCGGCAGTTCCTGGGCGTGCAGCGCCTCCAGCCGGTCGCCCACCCGGCGTGCGGCCAGGTGGGAGGCGCGTTCGCCGCGGCCGTCGAGGACCAGGACGGAGGAGGTGCCGGCGTCCGGGGCGGCGAAGGCGCCGGAGGCGGCGTGGGCCATGTGGTGCGGTACGAACCGGACGATGCCGGGGTCGAGCCCGGGCAGGGCCGCGCGCAGGAAGCCGGGGGCCTCGCGGGCGTAGGTGAGCCGCAAGTGGTCCCACGGGTCGTCCAGGCCCATGTCGCCGGCGGGCCGGGCGAGTTCCGGGTCGAAGGAGTAGGCGACCGCGTCGAGGTCCTGCGGGCGCAGCCCGGCTCGTCTAAGGCACCAGGCGGCGGCCTTCTCCGGCAGTTCCCAGGCGGAGAACGGCAGGGGACGCTTGCCGTGCTTGCGGCGGGAGAACCGCTCCTCCTCCGCGGCGGCGACGGTCCGGCCGTCGATCACCAGGGCGGCGGCGGGGTCGTGGAAGAGGGCGTTGATTCCGAGGATGCGCATGGGGAGGCGGACCTTTCGGCGGTCGGGAGGAATCCGGAGGCGGTGGTGCGGAGATGCCCGGGTGACCGGGTCAGTCGTCCGTTCCGTCCTCGCGGAACCAGGTGATGGTGCGCCGCAGCCCGTCCTCGGCGCGTACCCGCGGTTCCCAGCCGAGCTTGTCGCGGGCCAGGGTGATGTCCGGGCAGCGCACGGCCGGGTCGTCCACCGGGCGTTCGATGTAGCGGATCTCCGAGGGCGATCCGGCGAGTTCGACGACCAGGCGGGCCAGATCGAGCATGGTGATCTCGGTCGGGTTGCCGATGTTGACGGGGCCGCGCATGCCGTGGGCGGCCGCGGTGAGGATGCCGCGCACGGTGTCGTCGACGTAGCACAGCGACCGGGTCTGCCGGCCGTCGCCGGTCACGGTGAGCGGCTCGCCGGCCAGGGCCTGCCGCACGAAGGTCGGCACCGCGCGTCCGTCGTGTCCGCGCATGCGGGGGCCGTAGGTGTTGAACAGCCGCACGATGCACGTGTCGGTGCCGTGGGTCTCGGCGTGGGCGGTGGTGAGCGCCTCGCCGAAGCGCTTGGCCTCGTCGTAGACGCTGCGCGGTCCGACGGGGTTGACGTTGCCCCAGTAGCGCTCGTCCTGAGGGTTCTGCTGGGGGTCGCCGTAGATCTCGGAGGTCGAGGCGAGGACGAAGCGGGCGCGGGAGGAGTGCGCGAGTTCCAGGGCGTTGCGGGTGCCGAGGCTGCCCGTCTCCATGGTGTGCAGCGGCAGCCGCAGGTAGTCCGCGGGGGAGGCCGGGGAGGCGAAGTGCAGGACGAGGTCGGGCGGCCGCTTGATCCGCAGTCCTTCGGTGACGTCGGCCTGCACCAGCGTGAAGCCGGGCTGTTCGAGCAGCGGCGATATGTTCTCGGGCCGGCCGGTACTGAAGTCGTCCACACAGGTGACGGCCGCACCCGCGTCCAGCAGGGCGGCGCACAGATGGGAGCCGACGAACCCGGCGCCGCCGGTGACGACGGCGTGCTTCCAGCTCCGTGAGAAGGCGGTGGTCATGTCGGTCTCTCCTCCGTCAGCGTCAGCGGCATCACTGCCCGGCACGACGGTTGCGCCTCGGGGCCGGCAGGGGGCGGGAGGCCGTCGAGCCCACGCTCAGGTTCCGCCGACCGTGGGGGCGGGGCACGGTTGCTTACGGCGATCCGGTGAGTGACGGAGAGTGAGGAGGGGCGGGCGACCGAGTGCCGGGCAGGTCAGGTAGGGCGGGCGCGGATCCGGGAACGGTCCGGTCCGGCCCGGAGCGCTCCCCCGGCCCGCCGGGCAGGCGCGGGCCCGGCTCGTGGGGCGGCGTGTCCGGGCCGGGCGGGCTTTCCCCACCTCGACGCGGAGGACCATGTGCGGGCCGAGTGCCCACCGTGTCCTGGCCCGGCGGTGCACGCCTCGCCCGGGAAGGGGGGCGATCGCGAACCGCGGGTCGCCGGTCGCCGGTGGCGTCAGGCGATCAGCGTGCGGCCCTGGCTCAGGCGGTCGACGAGCTGGGCGTGGTGGAGTTCGGCCACGGGGGCCAGCAGGTCCGGGTGACGCAGCAGCGCGGCGGCCCTCCGGTCGCTGTCGTCCGGGGCGAGGAGACGGCGGTACTCGGCCGGTGTCCCCGTGCTGTGACTGCCGTCGGCGAGCGCGGCGACCGCCCGGGCGGCCAGCTCCGGTTCGGTGAGCAGGCAGGCCGCCCAGCTCGCCACGACCTCGTCCACCCAGGTGCGCCAGGCGTGCGCGTTCACGTCGGCGCCCTGGGCCGCGCCGTCGCCCTGGGCCGCGTCGGCGCCCGCGACCCAGTCGAGGCGCGCCGAGCCGCCGGGGCCCGCGAAGCCGAGCAGGGCGGCGTCCATCGCCGTCGGGTACCTGAGCCACGCCGCGACCGTGACGGCCTGCCGGGCCTGTACCTCGCACAGGACGGAGGCCAGCGCGCCGCCGGAGGCGGGGAAGGCGCGGGTCAGCCACTGGGCGGTCGCCGCTATGACCGGGGAGAGATCTGCTTGCACTGCCGGGCCGTCCGAGGGGGAGGGGGCGGGGATCTGGTCGTAGACGGTAGTTGCCAGGTCGCGCACCCGGACGTGACCGGTACCTCGTCCGGGACGTGGCCTCGGCCACATCGGCGGGGGCCGCGCGGCGGACACCGTGCCGTTTCGCCGCAGAGCGGCCGGGCACCCGGGCGACGTGCTCTTCCACGAATTCGCTGGTCGGACCCGGTCGCCGGTGCGCACGCTGCGTTTCGACGGCTGGATCGCCGGGATCGGCACGGCGTCCGGTGCCCGCGTGGTGCTCGGACACTGGCCGAGGTCGCCGTTCGGGCCGTTCAGCGATGTGATGGTCGAACGGGCCGACGGACGGCGGCTGCTGCTGGCACCCTCACGGGAGACGGCGGACTTCGTCGCCGGCACGTACGTCTTCGACGAGGTCCGGGTCGTACCGGTCCGGGTGCACATCGCCGGCCGTCGGCACTGGACCGTCGCGGCAGGGCCGCTCGACCTGTGCTTCAGCACCGGCCGGAGGGGCCTGCCGGGTCTCGCGCTGCGGGCCGTACCGGGCCGGCTCGCGGCCCGGGCGGGGTGGCTGGCGCTGTGGGACCGGCCCGCCCGTCTGCTGCTGGGCGCCCGCACCCACGCCGGCGCCCGGGACGGGCGGCACCAGTGGTACGGCGCCCGGGATCTGCACCCGGTCACCTCGGCCGTCGTCGGCTACGGGGGCGAGAGCCTCGGCGCCCTCGCCCCGGTCGAACCGCCCGTGCGGTTCGGGTCCGGCTCGACGCCCCGCGGCCCCTGCCTCGTACGCGTCACCGCGACGGTGACGGTGGAGCAGGGCCTGAGTACGACAGGAGCGGCCTGATGACGGAACAGCGAGCGGGCGCGCCGGGCGCCCAGGGCACCCCGGCCACGGACATGGCCCTGCTGGGCATCTACCTCAACGACCATCTCGCCGGCGCCACCGCCGGCAGCGCCCGGGCGGGCTACCTGCTGCGCTCGTGCCGGGACACGCCGCTCGCCGACGCGCTGGCCCCGGTCGCCGCCGAGATCGCCGAGGACCGGGCGAGTCTGCTGCACGTCATGAGGCGGCTCGACGTGCCCGTGCGCCGCTACAAGGTCTACGCGGGCCGGGCGGCCGAGCAGGTGGGGCGGCTGAAGAGCAACGGCAGCCTGGTACGCCGGTCACCGCTGAGCACCCTGTGGGAGCTGGAGGCGCTGCGGCTGGGGGTGGAGGGCAAGACGGCGTGCTGGCAGACGCTGCGCGAACTGGCCGCCACGGACGCCCGCCTGGACCCACGGCAGCTCGACGGCCTCGTCGAACGGGCCCGGCGGCAGTACACCACGTTGGAGGACCTGCGCCGCAAGCAGGTCGAGGTCGCCTTCCGCGAAGCCTGAGCGGGGCGGCGTCGGCTCACCAGAACCGGCTGCTGAGGGCGGGCTGGTGCGCCAGGTGCACGGCGTCGCGCAGCCGCAGCGCGACACTGATGGTGGCGCGCAGGGCGGAGGGACGTACCGTCTGGGCGGTCTCGGTGGCGAGGACCAGCAGGCAGCCCGCCGCCTGCTCGACCACCGACAGCGGCAGGGTGAAGTCGCTGTCGGCCGCCGAGCGGAACGCCTTCAGGGGGATCGCGACTCCGTCGATGGCCCGGTGCGCGGCCTGCTCCAGGTGCTGGGTGACCTGTTCGCACACCGGGGCGGGCAGGGCGATGGTGCGCTGGAACGGTGAACTCGTCATGACCCGACTGCTCCCCCGGCGGCGGCCGGTTCTGTCGGTGGAGGACGGTATTTCACCGTCCCGCGTGACCGGTGCGCGGCGAATGTCCCGGAACGCCGCTCCGCGGCATCGCACCCCGAAGAGGGATGGGCAGGTGCCCGGGGGGCGGTCGTACGCTGAATGTTGATCAAGCTTCAAGCTCCGAGTCGAGGAGGCGCGCGTATGACCGCCCGTGCGGATGCCGTGGCCCGGATCACCGGACGGGCCGTCGGCCGCGAGAGGCCCCTGTCCGGGTCTCTCTGCGAGGTCACTCTCGACGACGGACGGGTCGTGGTCGTCAAACGGTCCGAGGAGCCGGGGGCGGCGCGGGCCGAGGCGGCCGGGCTGCGGTGGCTGGCCGGGTCCGGGAATGTGCGGGTGCCGGTGGTGCACGGGTACGACGGGAGCTGGCTGGTCGTCGACCGGGTCGCGGACGGGAGGCCGAGCAGGGAGGCGGCGGCTCGTTTCGGCCGGGAGCTGGCCGGGCTGCACGCCGCCGGGGCGCCCGCGTTCGGGGCGCCTCCACCGGACGGGCCGGCGGACGCGTACATCGGGCTCGCCCCGATGCGCAACGAACCCGGTGCCGACTGGCCGGGCTGGTACGCCGAACAGCGCGTGCTGCCGTACCTGCGGCGTGCCGTCGACCAGGGCACCGTGCGCCCGGGCGAGGCGGCCGTGGTGGAGCGGCTGTGTGAGCGACTGCCCGGTCTGGCGGGGCCCGCCGAGCCGCCCGCGCGGCTGCACGGCGACCTGTGGAGCGGCAACGTGCTGTGGGCGGCGGACGGGCATGTCTGGCTGATCGACCCGGCCGCGCACGGCGGGCACCGCGAGACCGACCTGGCGATGCTGCGGCTCTTCGGCTGTCCCCACCTGGAGCAGGTGCTGGACGGTTACCAGGGGGCGGCGCCGCTCGCCGGCGGCTGGGAGGAACGCGTCGGCGTGCACCAGCTGTTCCCGCTGCTGGTGCACGCCGTGCTGTTCGGCCGGGGTTACGCGGAGCAGGCCCTCGCGGTGGCCCGTACGGCCCTGGCGGGGTGAGCGGTCAGCGCGTCACCACATGCCGTTCGTCGGGGACGCAGTGGGTCATGACGAGCCCCCCGACGTCACGCGGCTTGTTCTTGCCGAGGTGGGACAGGCGTTCACGGTCCTCGTCCGTGAGGTCCTGGCTCGCCAGCGGCTCCAGACCGGCCACGTCCTCCGGGCCGATACCCAGTCCCTCGCCGACCCGCAGGCCGAGGTCGTTCTCCACCAGCAGGAAGTGCCAGACCATGCGCTCCTGGATCGCCCGGTCGCACTGGGACAGTTGACCGATGAAGTTCTTCACCAGGTCGTCGCGTTCCCAGTCCTCCAGCAGCAGGTAGCGCTGACCGGCCTGGAGGTAGTCGTTGGTGCGGGGGATGCGCTTGCGGGTGAGCCGGCCGGTGATCTCCGGGCCCTGTTCGTCGTGTGTCGGATACGCGGCCTCGCGCAGGCCTCCGGTGATCGACGGCTCGTAGTTGACCTGCGGGTTCTCTCCCCCGCCGTCCACGTGGCAGGCCATCTGGCCGTCGCGCTGGTTGGTGCGCACGTCCGCGTTCTTGGCCTGGTTGACGGGGAGTTGCAGGTAGTTCGGGCCGACCCGGTAGCGCTGGGTGTCGCTGTAGGAGAAGGTCCGGCCGACGAGCATCTTGTCGTCGGAGAAGTCCAGGCCGTCGACGAGGACGCCGGTGCCGAAGGAGATCTGCTCGTTCTCGGCGAAGAAGTTCTCCGGCATCCGGTCGAGGACCATCCGGCCCACGGGCTTCGGCGGGAAGTCCTGCTCGGGCCAGGTCTTGGTGTCGTCCAGCGGGTCGAAGTCGAGCTCAGGGTGGTCGTGGTCGTCCATCATCTGGACGAGCAGTTCCCACTGCGGGTGGTCCCCGCGGGCGACCGCCTCGTACAGGTCCTTGGTCGCGTGACCCAGGGTGTCGGCCTGGACGTTGGCCGCGTCCTCCTCGGTCATGCTGCGCACGCCCTGCTTGGGCATCCAGTGGTACTTGACCAGCTTGGTCTCGCCGTCGGCGTTGACCCACTTGTAGGTGTTGACGCCGAAGCCCTGCATGTGGCGGTAGTCGGCGGGGATGCCGCGCGGGCTGAACAGGTTGACCAGCATGTGCATGGCCTCGGGCGTCTGCGACATGAAGTCGAAGATGCGCCCGGGCTGCTGCTCGAAGGTCACCGGGTCCGGCTTGAGGGCGTGGATGACGTCCGGGAACTTGATGGCGTCACGGATGAAGAAGACGCCCAGGTTGTTGCCGACCAGGTCCCAGTTGCCGTCCTCGGTGTAGAACTTCACCGCGAAGCCCCGCGGGTCGCGGGCGGCCTCGGAGGAGTCGCGGCCGCCGATGACGGTGGAGAAGCGGACGGCGACGTCCGTGCGTTTGCCGCGCTCCTGGAAGAGTTTGGCCCGGGTGTAGCGGCTGATCGGCTCGTCACCCCAGGTGCCGTAGGCCTCGAAGTGGCCGTAGGCGGTGACGCCGCGCGCGTGCACCACGCGCTCGGGGATGCGCTCCCGGTCGAAGTGGCTGATCTTCTCCAGGAACTGGTAGTTCTCCAGCGTGGCGGGGCCGCGGGCGCCGACGCTGCGCTGGTTCTGGTTGTCGTAGACCGGATGGCCCTGGCGGTTGGTGAGTACCTGGCGGTCGTCGCCCGGAGCGGGGCCGGTACCGGATACGTCCGTCATGTGCGTGGGCTCCTTCGGCTCGGGGCCGGCGGCCGACCGGGTCGGCGCCGCGAGCAGCCGCCCGGCCGGTCGTGGCGGGGCCGCCCGGGTACCCGGAGCGGCGGGGCCACTCACCTGCCGTGGATCGGAGATCGCGTCCGGTCCTCACTGACGGTGCCGTCCCCCGGGCCGGGGATGGAAGGGTGAGCTGTCGGCATCGTGGCCCTGGGCCACGGACCCTCGCACCATGACTACGGGAGCGCCCAGCATGCGGAACGTCTGCTGGATCGGCGGCCGGAGCGTCGCGGGCAAGTCCACGATCGCGCGTCGGCTCGCCGCCCGGCACGGCTGGCGTCTGTACGCGACCGACGAGATGATGGCGGATCACGCTCGCCGGACCACCGCCGAAGAAGCGCCCCGCTGCGAACCGAATCCCGCCGTGCGGACGTCCTGTTCACCAGGCGGCTCCGGGAGGAGACCGCGCCTCCGGCCGCCCGCCCTCACCTCGCCCCCACCATGACGGAGGACGAGCTCGCCGAGCGGGTGAGCCGAGTGTTCCGGCTCTGATTCCGTGCGGCCCTACGCGGTCTCCTGCGGTTTCCGGCCGGCCGGGGGAGGGTCTCTCGTGTCCTCGGAACGGAAGAAGGCCCGGACCCTCACGAGGTCCGGGCCTTCGGCGGGCCGGTGGGCCTCAGCCGCCGTCGAGGCGTGCGCGCAGCAGCCCCTTGCCCAGTTCGGCACCCTTGCGGCTGTCCGCCTGGGCCTTGCGGAACAGATCCGCGACCTCGGTGTCCTTGGCGCGCTCCGCGTCCTGGATGTAACTCTCCAGGCGCAGGGCGTTGGCCAGGCACGCCTCGACGTACCAGATCAGGTTGTAGTCCTTGTCCTGCGTACCGGTCACGCCGCCGGTCTCCGTCTCGCTGGTCATCCGGACCTCCTTCTCGAGCGGACCTCTTCAGGCGCCGAACGGGTACCCGCCCTCCGAACGGACACACAGCCCGCCCCTCTCACTTCCGTGACGTACCGGACACGAGCCCCCGGGCGGCGGGGAAGGGCCGACCACACAGCCAACTCCCCTCCCCCGCACGGCAATTCCGACAGATGCCACAGAAGCACAGCGGCACCGATCACTTTCGGTACGAAGTCGCGCTCCACGGTGCGAGACCAGTCAATGACGGTGTGTACTGTGCTGCGGGTGGTTCGCCAGAGCACCTCGGACTCCGCCCTGCCCGGCTCCCTACTGGAATCGACTCGATGATCGACATACCGGACCTGGCCGTCGGTGGTCTCGCGCTCGGCACGCTGTCCGCGTTCGCCCTCGGAGGCGGGCTGCTGCGCGCCCGGCGGCAACTGGCCGCGCAGCGCGCCAAGACGGCCGCGCTGCGGGCGCAACTCGACGGCACCACCAGGGCTTTCACGGCCGAGGTCGAGCATCTGGCGGCGCGGCGCGTGCCCGCGGCCGCCCGGCAGACCGCGCATCCGCACGTCACCGTGCCCGGCCCGCTCAGCGCGCAGCTGGCCGGTTCGCCGCTGGGCTCCGCCCTGGAGCAGGTACTGAAGGCGCTGCACGCCGAGCTGGCCGCGCAGCGCACCCGGATCGACGCGGCGGCACAGGCCGGGATGCGCGGGGCCACCCGGGAGATCCAGGCGGCGCTGTACCGGCTGCAGGACGCCCTGCGCGGTCTGCAGCAGCGCTACGACGATCCCGAGCTGGCGCAGACCCTGTTCGAGCTGGACCACGAGAACGAGCAGTCGCTGCGGCGCGCCCAGATCGCCGCGGTGGTGTGCGGGGCCTGGGTGGGGCTCGCCCGGGAGGAGTCCCACCTCGTGGACGCGGTGACGGGCGGTCAGGCCCGGCTCGCGGGCTACCGGCGCGTCCGGGTCCACAACCACCTGCCGGCCGGTACGGCCCTGGTGTCCCACGCCGTCGAGCCGGTCGCCATCATCGTCGCCGAGCTGCTCGACAACGCGCTGAGGCACTCCGCGCCCGACACCGATGTCGTGGTCAACCTCGAGGCCGTCCACCACGGTGCGTGCGTCACCGTCGACGACGCCGGGCTGGGCATGACGCAGGACGAACGCGCCCGGGCCCAGCGGATGGTCGCCGGTTCCGAGCCGATCCTGCTCACCGAGCTCGGTGACCCGCCGCGCATGGGACTCGCGGCCGTCGGCCAGCTGACCCGGCAGTTCGATCTGAGCGTGGACCTGTCCTCCCCGTCGCCGTACGGCGGGGTGCGGGCGGTGCTGCGCGTCGGCAGTCACCTGCTGACGGAGATCGATCCCGAGGAACTGCCTCCGGCGGCGGCCGCCCCGCGGTCGACCC
The DNA here is from genome assembly GCF_055578235.1 of Streptomyces sp. NPDC033136. NCBI lineage: Bacteria > Bacillati > Actinomycetota > Actinomycetes > Kitasatosporales > Streptomycetaceae > Streptomyces > Streptomyces sp. NPDC033136. The sequence goes on along the minus strand of NZ_JBVIPD010000020.1, from coordinate 28,139 downwards.
GCAGGGCGGCCGCCCGGGACGCACCGCGCGGTTCCGCCTCACCGGGCGGTGGCGGACCGGAGACACCCGCCCCGGCCGTCGCGGCCCCACCGGCCCGGCCGGCCACACCGGCCGACGTGTCCGAGCCGGCCGACGTGTCCGAGCCGGCCACCACGCCCCCGCAGCCGGAGCCGCGCCCCGCTCCCGCCGCCCCGGACGACGATCACGGTTACGACACGGAACAGGACGGCCTAGCCTCCGGCCACCGTCCGCGGGACACCGGCGGTCTTCCCCAGCGGCGCCGCCGCGGCCGGAGCGCGGCTCCGGCCGGAGTACCCGCACCCGAAGCGGCACCGCGGCGCCCTCCGGAGGAGGCCGCCGCCGCTCTCGGTGCCCTCCAGTCCGGTACGGCGGCCGCGCGTTCCGCCGCCGGATCGAACACCTGCGCCGTTCCAGCCGTATCTGAGGGTGCCCCGGCCGCGACCACGGCCGACGCGGCGTCCGACGACACCGACAGCAACGATCACGAAGGGGGAACGGCTCGATGACCAGCCGCGCAGCGGGGGACACGGCATGGGTGCTCGAACCGGTCCTGGAGGTGCCGCACGTCGTCGCCGCCGTCCTGCTCACCCGGGACGGCTTCGTGACGGGCTACACCGACGCGCTGTCGCAGCCGTCGGCCGAGCGGGTCGCGGCGATCACCAGCACGGTGCAGGGCGCCTGCCGTACCGCGGCGGCGGCGTTCGCGGACACCGACCGGGCCGACATCCGGCAGGTCGTCATCGAGTCGGACCACGGCTATGTGCTCATCGTGCCCACGGACCACGGCACCTGCGTGGCCGCGTACGGCGATCCCGAGGTGCGGCTTGACCTGCTCGCCCACCGGGTGCACTCGCAGGTGGCGCGGCTCGGCGAGAAGGCGATGGCCACCGGGCCCCGAGGTGCCGACGGCGACACGGCGGCATGACCGGCCGCCGAGGCGGCCGTCCCCTGGTTCCCGCGTACCTGTCGACCGGTGGCGTGGCCCGGCCCAGCCGTGCCCATCTGGAGCGGCTGTCGGTCCTCGCCGGCAGCGGCGAGCCGGCCCCGCCCGATCTGCCCGCCGCCCAGGCGGCACTGCTGGAGGAGCTGGAGTCCGGGTCGCTGACCGTGGTGGAGGCGGCGGCCCTGCTGCGGCTTCCGGTCTCCGCGGTGCGGGTGCTGGCCGCCGACCTCCTCGACCGTGACCTGGTGCTGGCCCGCGCGCCGATCCCGCCCGCCCGGCGCTTCGACCCCGACCTGCTGAAGAGAGTGGCCGATGGCCTCCGCGACCTCAAGCACCGTTGACGACCGGCCCGAGGGGACGGGCATCCACCTCCCCGACACCGCCCGGGAGCTGGTGAAGATCCTGGTCACAGGGCCCTTCGGGGTGGGCAAGACCACCCTGATCCGCTCGGTCTCCGAGATCCGCCCGCTGCACACGGAGGAGCGGCTCAGCGAGGCGTCCGCGCAGGTGGACGATCTCGCCGGCGTGCGGGACAAGTCGACCACCACGGTCGCCATCGACTTCGGCCGGATCAGCCTGCCGGGCGGAATCGTGCTGTACCTGTTCGGCACACCCGGCCAGGAGCGGTTCCGGTCGCTGTGGGACGACATCGCCTACGGGGCGCTGGGCGCGCTCGTCCTCGTCGACGCCCGCCGGATCGACGCCTCGTTCGATGTGCTCGGGCTGGTGGAGGAGTCGGGACTGCCGTACGCGGTCGCCTTCAACACCTTCCCGGACGCGCCCCGCCACCACACGCACGAGCAGTTGCGCGCCGCTCTGGACCTGGAGCCCGCGACCCCGATGGTGACCTGCGACGCGCGGGAGGCGGACTCCTCGATCGACGCCCTGCTCGCGCTGGTGCAGCACCTGATCGACGACCACCTCCCGGAGCCCCGGTGACCCATCCCTCCCCCGCCGAGCAGGCCTTCTCCCTCGCGGCGCCCGTCCGCCTGTGGGAGGACGGCTTCGCCCGCGATCCCCAGCCCTACTACGCCTCCTTGCGCGCCCAGGGGCCGGTCGGCTGGGCGGAACTCGCGCCCGGGGTGCCGGCGTACGTCGTCACCAGCCGGCGGGCGGCTCTGGAGCTGCTGCACGACACGGAGACCTTCTCGCACGACCCGAGGCCGTGGGAGGCCACCGTCCCCGACGACTCCCCGGTGCTCGGCATGATGCGCTGGCGGCCCAACACCCTGTTCGCCGACGGCGCCGCCCACCTCCGCTACCGGACCTCCCTGATCGACGCCTTCGACCTGGTGGAGCCGCACGATCTGCGGGCCCGGGTGCACCGGGCGGTGCACCTGCTGGTGAGCCGGATCGGGCCGCGCGGCGAGGCCGACCTGGTCGGGGAGTTCACCCGGCCGCTGATGGCGCTGGTGTTCAACAGCCTGTTCGGGCTGCCGGACAGCGCGAGCGACCGGCTCGACGCCGCCCTCGGCAAGCTGATCGAGGGCGGTGCCCAGGCGGCGGAGGGCGAGGCGGAGTTCGGCGGGTACGTGCTGGAGCTGATCGCCGCCAAGACCGAGCGGCGCGGCGACGACCTGCCGAGCTGGCTGCTGGACCATCCGGCGGGGCTGACCCCCGAGGAGGTCACCTGGCAGGTGTTCCTCACCCTCGGCGCGGGCCACGAGCCCACGGCCAACCTGGTGTCCAACGCGCTGTCCAGGATCCTCGGCAACCCGGCCTACTACTCGACCCTCACCAGCGGCGCCCGCCCCGTGGCGGACGCGGTGCTGGAGGTCCTGCACCACGACACGCCACTCGCCAACTACGGCATCCACTACGCCCGTACGCCCGTCACCTTCCACGGCGTGTGGATCAGGGCCGCGGTGCCGGTGGTGATCTCCTACGGTGCGCTGGCGCAGGCCGCCGAGCAGGAGCGGGGCGCGGACCGCCACCCGGGGGACGCCTCCCACCTGTCCTGGTCGGCGGGCCCGCACGCCTGTCCGGTCAAACAGCACACCCTGCTCATCGCCACCGAGGCGGTCGAACGGCTCACCCAGTGGCTGCCCGACCTCGAACCCGTGCTGCCCCGCGAGCGGCTCACCTGGCGGCCCGGCCCGTTCCACCGCTCGCTGACGGCACTGCCCGTCCGATTCCGCCCCCGCTCCCCCGACCAGCCAGGAGGACGACCATGACCATGACCTACCGCATCGCACTCGACCCGTTCGGCGCCGACATCGCCGGCGAGAGCGCCCGGCTGCGCGCCCTCGGCCCGATCGTGCCCGTGGAGCTGCCCGGCGGCATCCCCGCCTGGGCGCCCACGCGCTACGACACGCTGAAGGAGCTCATCCTCGACCCGCGGGTCAGCAAGGACCCGCGGCTGCACTGGCGGCTGTGGCCCGAGATCGGCGAGCACCCGTCCTGGGGCTGGATCCTGGGCTGGGTCGGCGTGGTCAACATGCTCTCCACCTACGGCGCGGACCACACGCGGCTGCGCCGGCTGGTCGCGCCCAGTTTCACGCACCGCCGCACCGAGGCGATGCGGCCCCGGGTGGAGGCCATCACGGCGGAGCTGCTGGACGCGCTCGACGCCGCCGACGACGAGGTCGTGGACATCAAGGAGGCACTCGCCCATCCGCTGCCGATGCGGATGATCTGCGAACTGATGGGTGTACCGGACGCGTTGCGGGAGGACACCGGCCGGCTCATCGCGGACATCATGGACACCTCCGACCCGAGCCCGGAGCACGCGGCATCGGTGCAGCGGCAGATCGGGACGGTGCTGCCCGCGCTGATCGCCCACCGGACCGAGCACCCCGGGGACGACATGACGACGGAGCTGATCCGGGTCCGGGACGAGGACGGCGACCGGCTCAGCGACGAGGAGCTGCTGTACACCCTGCTGCTGGTCATCGGGGCCGGGTTCGAGACCACAGTCAACCTCATCGGCAACGCGGTCGTCGCCCTGCTGCGCCGCCCCGAACAGCTGGCGGCCGTGCGGTCCGGGGAGATCGGCTGGGACGCCGTGGTCGACGAGACGCTGCGCGCGCACCCGTCGATCGCGTCGCTGCCGCTCCGGTTCGCCGTCAGCGACCTCACCGTGGGCGACGTGACGGTCCCGGCCGGCGACGCCATCATCACGACGTACGCCGCCGCGGGGCTCGATCCCGAGCACTACGGGCCGGACGCCGGCGTCTTCGACGCCACGCGCGCCGCCGACGACCATCTGGCGTTCGGGATCGGCGTCCACCGCTGCATCGGCGCCCCGCTGGCCCGGCTGGAGGCGCTGACCGCGCTGCCGGCGCTGTTCGACCGGTTCCCGGACCTCGGCCTGGCCGTCGGCGACGAGGGTCTGCGGCAGGTGCCGTCGTTCATCGCGTTCGGCTGGCAGGAGATCCCGGTGCGGCTGCGAAGCTGAGACCACCAGGAGGTACGACGCCTCAACCGGTGCAGCTCGCGGGAGCGCGACCGGTCCCCCGTTCCGGTCGTGCCCCCGCGGTGCGTTGAACTTACGTCCCTGGCCGAGTTCTTGTGAACCGCGTCGATGCCCGTTGCACGCTCACCGAGGCTCACCTGTGCACAGCCGAGTCCGGATGGCCCGGTTTTGTCCCGTCCGGACCTGGCCAACCGGTTGTCCGGGAGGCACAGCCGGGAGGCCGGAAGGCACAACCGGGAGGCCGGCCGGTCAGGCGCGCGGCTGGAAATCGGGCAGGTCGAGTTCGCCCAGCGCAAGGTGGGCCAGCACCACCTCGTACAGGTCGGTGCCCGCGGCGAGCAGCTGGCGTTCCAGGACGGGTTCGGCGCTGCGGACGTGTTCGCGCACGGTCTGCGCGTGCACGCCCAGGGCTTGGGCGGCCCGTTCGGCGTTGCCGCCGGCGGCGATCCAGGTGCGCAGCGTCCGGCGCGGGTTCCTGGCGTCCGCGTCCAGCCGGCCCAGCAGATCCCGCGCCCAGGTGCGCACGGCGGGGCCGGACAGCAGGTCGGCGAGCCGCAGCCCGCAGTCCCCGGTGTCGTCGGCGCACTGGGTGTCGGGCAGGCCGATCTGCGTGTTGACCGCCAGGTGGACGACGGCCCGGGCCGTGAGATCGGCGAAGTCGGTGCCGAGCAGGGTCTCGACGCGTTCCATGCGGGCGCGGACGGTGTTGCGGCTGACGCCGAGGACCTTGGCGGCGTTGACGGCGGTGAACTCCAGGCCGAGCCGGTTGGTGGCGAGGAGTTCGGCGCGGGTGTGGTGCGGCAGGGTGTCGAGCGGGCGCAGCACGCGGCCCGTCCAGCCGCGCAGCGCCACCGGGTCCATCAGGCGCTCGGGGTGGGTGCGCTCAACGTAGACGGCCGTCTTGTCTGGCCGGAAGTGCGCGACGGCGAGGGCGCTGACGGCCTGCCCGTACGCGGTGGCGGTCCGGGCGAGGCTCTGGCGGACGCTGCCGCCGAGGAAGAGCTCCGGGTGCCGTCCGACCAGGGAGCGCAGGGCGTCGCCGGTGGTGTCCCGGGGGCTGACGACGATCACGTGGCCGTCCATCGCCGGGCAGCGTACGACCAGAGCGTCCTCCCGGGTGCTGGCCAGGCACTCCTCGGCGATGCGGTCGCGTACGGCGGGGTCGGACTCGACGACGTACACGCACGCCGTGTCGGCGTCGAGCAGTCCGGGCCAGAGGCCGGCGGCGACGCGGCGGGCGGCGATGGTGTCCTCGACCATCAGCAGCTGCAGGATCGCCAGGCGCAGGTCGGAGGTGGCCCGCCGGAGCCGGCGCCCGGCCGTGGTCGACTCGCGCGCCTTCAGCAGCAGTTCGATCACCTGGGCGGTGTGCGTGACGACGTCGGAGGCCCGCCGGTCGAACGGGGTCTCGCGGGAGACTGCCAGCACGTACGCGTCCGAGGGGTGCTCCACCCTGACCAGGCGCAGGTGGCGTTCCTGGCTCTCCCAGGCGGCGGAGGCGATCCGGCCGGTGGTGATGTCCCGGACGAGGTCCTCGTCAAGCGGGAGACGGTGGCCGGCGACGAGGCCGCCGGCGCCGTCCTGCAGGGCCACCTTCGCGCGCACGGCGCCGGCGAGCCAGGCCACGACTCTGCGGACGTCGCGCCCGGCCGGGCGCAGATGCTCCAGCAGCTCCTGCGCCCATCCCGGATCCGCGCCGGGCCGCGTCTCCCGTTGCCGGTTCCCGTCCTCTCGGCCAGCCACCTCGGTCTTCCCCTCGCTCCTCGCGCCGCCTCCGGCGCACCGGTCGGGGACGTTACCTCAGACACCCGCGGGTATCCGCCCGCGGGCCCGTACACCCCACCCTGCGCCACCGGCCCGCACGCGCGGCATAAGCTCGGCGGATGGCGAAGTACTACGACGTGCACCCCGACAACCCCCAGCCGCGCACCATCGGCCAGATCGCCGACAGCATCCGCGCCGACGCCCTGGTCGCCTACCCCACGGACTCCTGTTACGCACTGGGCTGCCGCCTGGGCAGCCGTGACGGCATCGAGCGGATCCGTACGATCCGCAAGCTGGACGACCGGCACCACTTCACCCTCGTGTGCCAGGACTTCGCACAGCTGGGCCAGTTCGTGCGGATCGACAACGACGTGTTCCGCGCGATCAAGGCGTCGACACCCGGCAGTTACACCTTCATCCTGCCCGCGACGAAGGAGGTGCCGCGCATGCTGCAGCACCCCAAGAAGAAGACGGTCGGGGTCCGCATCCCCGACCACGTCGTCACCCAGGCACTGCTCGCCGAGCTCGGTGAGCCGCTGCTGTCCAGCACGCTGCTGCTGCCCGGCGAGGAGGAGCCGCTGACGCAGGGCTGGGAGATCAAGGACCTGCTCGACCACGTGCTCGACGGGGTGGTCGACTCCGGTGACTGCGGCACCGAGCCGACGACGGTCATCGACTTCTCCGGCGGCGAGGCCGAGATCGTGCGGCACGGCGCGGGCGATACCTCACGGTTCGAGTAAAGGCCGGGCCAAGGGTCGTTCACGGTCTCGCCGCCCGCCGGGGGTGGGCGAAATGCCCCGGGAAGCGGCGTGTCACGATGACCATGATCCGTCCGGTCACGCGGGCGGGTTCCCGGACCACACCCCCGCAGAGAGGCACCCCGGCCATGACCGCTGTACAGGGAACCGCAGTGGACATCCCCACCGAGGACGGCACCGCCGACGCCTATCTGGTCCACCCGGCCGACGGCGCCGCCCATCCGGCGGTGCTGCTGTTCATGGACGCCTTCGGGCTGCGTCCGCAGCTGCGGTCCATGGCCGACCGGCTGGCCGCCGTGGGCTACACGGTGCTGGTGCCCAACGTGTTCTACCGGGCCGGCCGCGCCCCGCTGTTCGATCTGCCCGAGTTCATCGACCCGGGGGCGCGTCCGGAGATATTCGAACGCGTCATGCCGGTCATGCGGGCCCTGACGCCCGAGCGGGCGATGCGGGACGCCGGGGCCTATCTGCGCAGGCTGGCGGAGTCGCCCGCCGTGGCCGACGGCCCGGTCGCCGTGACCGGCTACTGCATGGGCGCCCGGCTCTCCCTGCTCACCGCCGGCACCTACCCGGAGCGGGTCGCGGCGGCGGCCGGCTTCCACGGCGGGCGGCTGGCGACGGACGCGCCGGACAGCCCCCACCTGGTCGCCGGCCGGGTCACCGCCGAGCTGTACTTCGGCCACGCCGACCAGGACCCGTCGCTGCCGCAGGAGCAGATCGACCGCCTGGAGGAGGCCCTGACCGCGGCGGGCGTCCGCCACCGGTGTGAGGTGTACGCGGGCGCGCCCCACGGTTTCACGCAGGCCGACACCGCGGCGTACCACCGGGAGGGCGACGAGCGGCACTGGTCGGCGCTGCTCGACCTGCTGAAGCGCACGTTCTGACCCGAATCGGACTCCCGGGAACGGAAGTTGCCCGTCTACCGACGGTAAGGGCTTGCCCTCCGGCGATCCCTGCGCGTAGACCTTGCTGGACACCAGCCAGGACTCGGGGGGAGTTGGCTCATGGACGGCACGGTCGACGGGTTCCGCTACGGTGCGGTGACCCCAGTGGCGGCGTATGTGATGGCCTGCTTAGGAGGGGCGCTGGGGCTGCGGTGCATCGTGCGCTCGGTGCTCGACGCGCAGTCGTGGAAGGCCGGCTGGCTGGCCCTGGGCGCCGCCTCCATGGGGTGCGGCATCTGGACGATGCACTTCATCGCCATGATCGGCTTCCACGTGGAGGAGACCCGGATCCGGTACGACGCGGCCACGACGGTGCTCAGCCTCGTCGTTGCCGTCGTCGTGGTCGGCATCGGCGTGTTCATCGTCGGCTACCGCGGCACGAGCGGGGCCACCCTGGCGGTCGCGGGTGGGGTCACGGGGCTGGGCGTGGCGGTCATGCACTACCTGGGCATGGCGGCGATGCGGCTCAACGGCGACATCGGCTACGACCCGGTGGGGGTCGCGCTGTCGGTGCTGATCGCCGTCGGCGCCGCGACCGCGGCGCTGTGGTCGGCCGTCACGATCCGCGGCTTCCTGACGAGCCTCGGGGCCAGCCTGGTGATGGGCGTGGCGGTGTCCGGCATGCACTACACGGGCATGGCCGCCGTCAGCGTCCATGTGCACGACATGAGCGGCGGGACGTGGGCCGGTGACTCGCCCCTGTCCCTGTTGCTGCCCATGCTGCTGGGCCCGGTCGTCTTCCTGCTGCTGGCCGGGGTGGTGGTGATGTTCGACCCGCTGCTGGTGAGCGAGCGGCGGTCAGCATCTCCCCCTGCCGCCCCGGCCTCCAACTCCGTTGCGCCACCGCGCCCTTCGCGGCGGGAGGCGGCCTCACCCACGACCGAGCGGTGAGGTACCCGCTTGCGGACGGCCCGTAGATCGATTGTTACGGTGCACCGGTGTCCGACTCCTCACGCGATACCGCCGAGGGCGCCGGCTGGGGTACCGCCGAACGCGGTTCGTACCAGCAGTTGATGCCGCCGAAGGCCGAGAAGATCTCCTGGCTGGACCCGAAGACGCTGTGGGCCGCCCGCAACGGCGTGCTGGCCTCCTGGTTCGGGGACCCCACCGGCCGGATCCGCGGCCGGTGGGTGGCGCAGCGCGAGGCGGCCGGAGCACCGGCCGACAAGGTGATCCGGCGCGACGACCCGGACCGCTTCTCGTTCCTGGTCATCGGCGACACCGGCGAGGGCGACGACCCCCAGTACGCCGTCGTGCCGGGCTTGCTGAAGACGGGTCAGGACACCCGCTTCGCCGTCCTGGCCAGTGACGTGATCTACCCGGTGGGCAGCGCGGACGACTACGGCACCAAGTTCTTCCGCCCGTACCAGGACTACCGGGCGCCGATCTACGCGATACCCGGCAACCACGACTGGTACGAGGACCTCGGCGGCTTCATGCGTGTCTTCTGCGACGACGCCCCGCCCCTGCCGCCCGAGCCCCGGCCGCGTCCGCTCACCCGGGCCTGGCTGCGGTCCCTGCTGTGGCACCGGCCGCGTCCCGACGACGGCCGGCGACTCGCCGAGGCACGCGCGTTGCGCTCGGCACCCGCACAGCGAGCCGTCCAGCCGGGCCCGTACTGGGCGATCGACGCCGGACCGGTGCGGATCATCGGCATCGACACCGGCCTGCTCGGCACCCTCGACGCCGAGCAGGGCGCCTGGCTGCGTGAGGTCTCCCGGGGGCCCCGCCCCAAGATCCTCGTCACCGGCTCGCCCCTGTACGTGGACGGCCGGCACGAGCCATGCGCCGTCGAAGGGGGCGGCACCGTCGACGACATCGTCCGCGACCCGGCCCACCACTATGTGGCGGCGATCGGCGGCGACATCCACAACTACCAGCGCTACCCGGTCCGGCTGGACGACGGGCGCACGCTGCAGTACGTCGTCGCGGGCGGGGGCGGGGCGTTCACGCACGCCACCCACACCATCCCCCGCGTAAACGTCGCGAACGTCACCGAGCAGGACTTCCGCTGCTACCCGCTGCGCGGCGACTCCCTGGCCTTCTACAGCCGGCTCTACGGCCGCCGGCTGCGGCTGCGCCGCTTCTTCACCCTCACCGAGGCCGAGGCGACGGCCGTGATCGCCGAACGCCTCGGCATCAAGCCCGCCCGCACCCCGGGCTCCTCGACCCGCGTCACCCGGCGGGTCCGGCTGGTCGCGGGGCTGCTCGGCACCGGCCGCCGCCCCGACCGGGCCAAGCGGTTCCGGCTGCCCGTGCGAAAGCTCTACACGTCGTTGTTCTCGCCGAGTTCGGCGACGTACAGCCCGCCGTTCTTCAAGTGCTTCCTGCGCCTGGACGTCTCCCCGGAGTCCCTCCGCCTGCGCTGCTACGCGGCCACCGGCAACCGCGCCCAGGAGATCGCCCCGCCGGTCGAGGACGAGGTGACCATTCCCCTGCTCTGATCCCGGAGGGCCGCGTGCGGATCCTCACCGACAGGGCGACGCGGCTCGGCCCGGCCCTGGGCCCGTGACCCGCACATCACCAACGGCCGGGCGCGCTCCCGACGATCGCCTCCGACGGGGTGCCGTCCACCCCGACGGGCACGTCCCCGGCGAGCATCACGCGGTGCATGATCCTCGGGTGGTCGAGGTGGGCGGTGTCGCCGGGGGCCAGGTGCATCGTGGCCCGGTTGTCCCAGAAGGCCACGCTGCCCGGCTCCCAGCGGAACCGGACGGTGTACTCGGGCCGGACCGCCTGCTCCAGCAGCATCTCCAGGATCGCTCTGCTCTCGGGCCGGGAGAGGCCGGCGATCTGCTCCACGTAGTAGCCGTTGACGTACAGGATCCGCTCGCCGGTCTCGGGGTGGACACGCACCAGGGGATGCAGCGAGGCCACCTGACGGTCCAGCAGGTGACGGACGTAGGCGTCGTCGCCGGGCCGGGGCTGGTAGCCGACGCCGAGCCGGTGCTCGGCCCGCAGCCCGTCGGCGAACTGCCGCAGCGGCGCAGAGAGCCCGGCGTACGCCGCCGCGAGGTTCGACCAGGTGGTGTCGCCGCCGTAGGGCGGGACGGTCTCGGCGCGCAGGATCGTCGCGGCGGGCGGGTCGACGCGGGCGCCGTGGTCGCAGTGCCAGCCGCGCAGCAGGGTGTGGCGGCGGCGCCGCAGCCATTCATCGTGCTCCATGCCGAACCGCCCGCCCAGCTCCAGCCGGTCGGCGGTCGTCTCCATCTCGGGGAAGTCCGGCGGCGAGGCCTTGCCGCGCCGCCGCAGCACGACCGGTTCCCCGAACCGCCGCGCCAGCGCCACGTGCCCGGCGTGATCGAGCCGCTGTTCCCGGAAGAACACCACCTTCCACCGCAGCACCGCCGCCCTGATCGCGGCGACCACGGCGTCATCGAGGTCCGCGGCCAGGTCGACCCCGCTGATCTCGGCCCCGATGTACCCGGCGACCGGCCGCACCTCCACCCCCGCCTGCCGCGCCGCCTCGTCCGTCGTCATGCTGTCCGCCGTCATGCGCACTCCGCTGGTCGTGGGCGTGGTCTTCCTTCCCGAAGATCGTGACAGCCATCCGCGCCGAGGGCGACCACTCCGCCGCCCTCGTTCCCCGCCTGTCCGGTTGATCATGCTCGCCCCGTCCGTGACGCTGGAGGGACGACACAGTCAGACGACACAGCCAACGGGAAGGTCCGAAGGTGATCAGCATCCCGACGCACACGCTCAACGACGGCACGACGCTCCCCGCCCTGGGCCTGGGCACCTGGCCGCTCGGCGACGACGAGGCGCAGCAGGCGGTGCTCTCGGCCCTGGAGACGGGCTACCGCCTGATCGACACGGCGACGAACTACCGCAACGAGACGGGGGTCGGGCGGGCCGTGGTCTCCGGCGTGGTGCCGCGCGAGGAGATCGTGGTGACGACGAAGCTCCCGGGCCGGCACCACGGCTACGAGGAGACCCTCGCCTCCTTCGAGGAGTCCCGGGCCCGCCTCGGCCTGGAGTACGTCGACCTGTACCTGATCCACTGGCCGCTGCCGCGCGTGGACCGGTACGTCGACTCCTGGAAGGCCATGATCAAGCTGCGCGAGGACGGTCTCGTCCGGTCGGTCGGCGTCTCGAACTTCACGGCCGGGCACATCGAGCGGCTGGAGAAGGAGACCGGAGTGCTGCCCTCCGTCAACCAGATCGAGCTGCACCCCTTCCTGCCGCAGGACGAACTGCGCGCCTTCCACGCGGGCAAGGGCATCGTCACCGAGAGCTGGAGTCCGCTGGGCCGGGGCACGCCGTTGCTTCAGGATCCGGCCGTCGTGCGGATCGCCGAGCGGCACGGGGTGTCGGCCGGGCAGGTCGCGCTGCGCTGGCACACGCAGCTGGGGGCGGTGCCCATCCCGAAGTCGGCGAACCCCGAGCGGCAGCGCGCCAACCTCGAGGTGTTCGGCTTCGAGCTGAGCGAGGACGAGATGACCGCGGTCGCGGACCGGGCGCACAGGAGGGTCGGCGGGGACCCCGAGGTGCACGAGGAGTTCTGACGGGCGCCCAACACTGCGGGGCCCGCTGGCTGGCGGGCCTGCGGGCCTGCGGGCCGACAAGAAGCCGTGTGACGTGGTGCGGGAGGGCCCGTGGGGCCGCGCGGCGGCGGGACGGAGCCGGTCAGAACAGCGGCGTGAGTGACTGTTCGCACCAGATCGTCTTGCCGCGGGTGGTCTGCCGGCTCCCCCAGCGCTGGGTGAGCTGCGCGACCAGCAGCAGGCCGCGGCCGCCCTCGTCGTCCTGGTGCGCCCGCCGCAGGTGCGGGGAGGTCGAACTGCCGTCGGAGACCTCGCAGATGAGGGTCTGGTCGCGGATCAGGCGGAGCTGGATGGGCGGGGCGCCGTACCGGATGGCGTTGGTGACCAGTTCGCTGACGACGAGTTCGGTGACGAAGGCCGTCTCGTCCAGCCCCCACGCGGTGAGCTGGTCGGTGGCGGCCTGCCGGGTGGCGGCCACCTGCGCGGGGTCCGGGGTGACGTCCCAGGTGGCGACCTGGTCGGCGCCCAGCGCCCGGGTGCGGGCCAGCAGCAGTGCCACGTCGTCGCCGGGTTCCTCCGGCAGGACTGCCTTCAGCACGCTGTCGCACAGGGCGTCCAGCGAGTCGGCGGGCACGGTCAGGGTGCGGCACAGTTCGTCGGTGGCGTGGTCGATGTCGCGGTCGCGGTCCTCGATGAGTCCGTCGGTGTAGAGGGCGACGACGGAGCCCTCGGGCAGCTGGAGCTCCGTCGCCTCGAACGGCAGCCCTCCGACGCCCAGCGGGGGCCCGGCGCTCATGGGGATCAGCCGGGCGGACCCGTCGGGCAGCACCAGGGCGGGCGCGGGATGCCCGGCGGCGGCCAGGTTCAGGCGGCGGGTGACGGGGTCGTAGACGGCGTAGAGGCAGGTCGCGCCGAGCTCGGCGACCTCGTCGCCCTCGTCCGAGGCGAGATGGGTGACCAGGTCGTCGAGGTGGGTGAGGAGCTCGTCGGGCGGCAGGTCCACGTCGGCGAGGGTGCGGACGGCCGTGACCAGCCGCCCCATGGTCGCCGTGGAGGGGATGCCGTGCCCGACGACGTCTCCGACGACCAGGGCGACGCGGCTGCCGGACAGGGGGATCACGTCGAACCAGTCGCCGCCGATGCCGGCCGCCGAGCCGGAGGGCAGGTAGCGGTGGGCGACCTGAACGGCGGCCTGGCCGGGCAGTCCCCTCGGCAGCAGGCTGTGCTGGAGGGCGAGGGCGGTGGTGCGCTCCCGGGCGAAGCGGCGGGCGTTGTCGACGCAGACCGCGGCCCGGCTGGCGAGCTCCTCGGCGAACACGGCGTCGTCGGCGGCGTAGTCGTCGGGCTGCGCCACGCGTACGGCGATGGCGACCCCCAGCGTGGTACCGCGGGCCCGCAGCGGTACGGCCATCATCGAATGGACGCCTTTGCGGTAGGGGCGTCCTTCCGGGGCGCGGGAATTGCGCTCGGCGACCCAGCGCATGAACGCCGGTTCCCCTGCCTGGCTGAGGACGGCCCGGCCTTCCCGCATGGCCCGGGCGATCGGCGAGAACGCGGGGTAGACGTCGACTTCCCCCAGACGCACGGCGGCTTCGGGGGTGCCCTCGGTGACGGAGCCGTGGGCGACCCGCCGCAGGGTGATCTCATGGGCCGGCGCCACCGGCTGCTCGTCCGCGCCGAGGACCCAGTCGAACAGGTCCACGCTCGCGAAGTCCGCGAACCGGGGCACCACGACCCCGATGAGTTCCTCGGCCGTGCGCACCACGTCCAGGGTGGTGCCGATGGCGGCCGCGGCCTCGTTGAGCAGGGCCAGCCGCTGCCGGGCCCAGTACTGCTCGGTGCTGTCGAACGCAGCCAGGGCGGTGCCGACGAGCTCGCCGTCGGCGCCCCTGACCGGCCACATCTCGGTCACCCAGGCGTGCTCCCGGTTCAGGGCCGGGGCACCGGTGTAGCTCTCGTACCGCAGCGGCCGGCCCGTCTCGACGACCTGCCGGAGATGCCAGTCGAAGCCGCGGCTGTGCTCGGCCTCCTCCACGGTCTCCGGGAAGTGCCGGCCGAGCAGGGTCTCCTCGGACACGCCCATCACGTGGCAGGCGGCGTCGTTGAGCCGCAGGTAGCGCTGACTGATGTCGAAGACGGACATCGACATGGACGCCTGCTGGAACGCGCGGCCCGCCAGCGAGGTCTCCGCCCGGCCGGGTGGCGCGGCGGTGATCACGTAACCGCCTGGCTCCCCGTCCCGGCCCGACACGGCGCACGCCCTGACGCGGAGCCCGACCAGATAGCCCTCGCGGTGCCGCACCATGACGGTGCCCGACCAGGCGGACACCGCCTCGGGCGGCACGTCCTCGGCGAGCAGGTCCCGCAGCGCCCGGCCCACGGCTTCGTCGGCGGGATAGCCGGTCAGCTGCCGGGCACCCTCGCTCCACCCCGTCACCATGCCGCGGGCGTCGATGATCGCAGCAGCGGAGGAGTCCTCCATATCGTCCAGGATTATCCCTTTGCCGCCGGGTATCAACCGCGGCGCAGCATTCGTGACGATGTCAGGCCCTGGGCGCGCGGAGCGCGGCGAGCGCCCGGTCGGCGTGGGCGTTCATGCGCAGCTCACTGCGGACCACGTCGAGGACGGTGCCGTCCTGCGCTATGACGAACGTCGTCCGCTTGGTGGGCGCCAGGGAGAAGCCGCGCCTCACGCCGAACCGCTCGCGGACCGCGCCGTCCGCATCCGACAGCAGCGGCATGCCGAGGGAGTGCCGTCCGGCGAACTCCTGCTGCCGCTCGACGGCGTCGCCGCTGACGCCCACGGGGCGTGCGCCGACAGCGGCGAACTCGGCGGCGAGGTCGCGGAAGTGGCAGGCCTGGGCGGTGCAGCCGGGGGTCAGGGCGGCCGGGTAGAAGAAGAGCACGACCGGGCCCTCGGCCAGCAGCTCCGACAGGCTGCGGACGGTGCCGGTCTCGTCGGGCAGGGCGAAGTCCTCGACCTTGTCCCCGGCCTCCGGGTGCGCGCTCACGACCGGCCCCCCGCGTTCCGAGCGACACCGCGGGCCCACAGCACGAGGGGCACCTGCAGGGGCAGGCGCCCGAAGGCCGCGGCCTTCTGCGGCGTGGGGCGGTGGCGCCAGTCGGCGGCCATCTTCACATTGGCCGGGAACACCCCGACGAAGAAGGCCGCGGTGGCCAGGGCGGCCGCCTTGCGGGTGCGCGGCAGCGCCAGGCCCGCCGCCAGCGCGAGCTCGGCGGCACCGCTGGCGTAGGTCCAGGTCCGGGGCGTGCCGGGCAGGCCGCCCGGGATGGTCGCGTCGAACGGGCGTGGGGCGGCGAAGTGGGTGATCCCCGCGGTGGCCAGCAGGCCGGCGAGCAGCAGGGGTGAGCGTTCGGACCGGGACACGGTTCCTCCTCTGATGGCCTGCCGCGCGATATTACTGGACGGTAGACAGGTCGGTCCGCCGGGTCCTGCCGATGCCGTCGACGGGCGCCCGGCGTGCAGCCGGACGAGCGGCGGAAGACGGCGATGAACGCGCGCGGACGATCAGCCGCAGCGGCGGGCGACGGTCATGACGGGCAGGCGGTCGGCCGGCATCCGCAGCGCGTGGCAGAGCCGCGGCCGACGGCCAAGGGCGGACCGGAAACGGCGGCCCAGGCCTCACCCGGCGGAGCGGAACGGAGACAGCGGACCGAACCTCACCAGCCGGAGCGGACCAGAGACAGCGGACCAAGCCTCACCAGCCGGAGCGGACCGGAGGCGACCGACTCAGGCCTCGTCCCCCGGACAGAACGGAGACGGCCGCCCCGGCGTCACCCGCCGGGGCGGACAGGAGGCAGCCGGACATCGCCTGGCCCCAGCCGGACCTTCAGGCCGCGTCCGGCGGTGTCCTTCGACGTCAAGGCCGTTCAGGGGAAAGACGCGGGAAACGCGCGTGACCGCCCGCCGGCTCGTCGACAACTCACCCGTGGACCTGCCGCTGATCCCGCCCATGCTCGCCACGCCCGGCACCCTGCCGCCCCCCGCGCAGGACGCGCGCTGGGCCTATGAGACCAAGCAGGACGGCCAGCGCGTGGTGGTCTACCTCCCCGGCGACGGCAGCGTGCTGCTGCGGGCCCGCTCCGGCGACGCGATCACCGCCGCCTACCCCGAGCTGCGGCCGCTGGGCACGGCCCTCGGCGCCACGCCGGCCGTGCTGGACGGGGAGGTCCTGGCCCTGGACGAACAGGGCCGTGCGAGCTTCCAGTTGCTGCAGTCCCGGATGGGCCTGGCCCACGCTCCCGCCCGGGCCGCGCGCAGGGCGGCGGAGGTGCCGGTCCAGGTCGTGCTGTTCGACCTGATGCACCTGGCGGGCCGGTCGCTGCTCCGCCTCCCCTACGCGCGACGCCGCTCGGCACTGGAGGACCTCGGCCTCGCCGGCCCCTCCTGGTCGACCCCTGCCGCGATCGTCGGCCACGGCGCCGAGGCGCTGCGCGCCACCCGCGAGCACGGCCTGGAGGGCCTGGTCTGCAAGCGGCTGGACTCGGTGTACGAACCGGGGGTCCGCTCCCGGGCCTGGATCAAGATCCGCAACATGCGGACCGAGGACGTCCTGGTCGGCGGCTGGCAGCCCGGCAAGGGGCGGCTCACCGGCCTGCCGGGCGCGGTGCTGGTCGGACAGCGTGCCGCGGGGCGGCTGCGGTACGTGGGGAGCGTGGGCACCGGCTGGAGCGAGGCCGAACGCACGGAACTCGCCGCGCTGCTGAGGGCCGCCGCGACCGGCGCCTGCCCCTTCGACCCGGCCCCGCGCGCTCCGGGCGCGCACTGGGTCGTGCCCCGGCTGGTGGGCGAGGTCCGCTACAGCACCCACACCCGGGAGGGACTGCTCCGGCAGCCGTCCTGGCTCCGGCTCCGGCCGGATCTCGCGCCCGGGGAGGCGGCGGCCGACATCCCGGACGACCTGGTCTGAAACGACACCGGACGCCAATTGTTGCCTTGTGATTCACCGTTGAGATCCCTCGCCCCTCTTGGCATGAACGCGCTCAACCTGGAAGCTGAACCTCCCTTTCCCCCACAGCCGTTGGGCTGCGCCCGGATCAAGAGGAGGACGCAGTGTCGTCACGCCCGTTCACATCGCGCAGGAGATGGCTCACCGGAGCGGCCGGTGCCGCCGCCCTGGTCCTCGCCTTCCCCGCCACGGCCTTCGCGGCCCCGCCCCGGGCCCTGCCCGCCAACGCTGAGTCGCTGGAGCGGACGTACCAGCCCGCCTACGACTACGACACCGACGGCTGCTACGCCACGCCCGCGATCGGCTCGGACGGTGTCGTGAACGGCGGGCTCAGCCCGACCGGTGCCCTGAACGGCAACTGCCGGGACGCCTCGGACCTCGACAACACCAACGGCTACTCGCGCTACAAGTGCAACAACGGCTGGTGCGCGATCCTGTACGCCCTCTACTTCGAGAAGGACCAGGCCGTGGCCGGCAGCAGCATCGGCGGCCACCGGCACGACTTCGAGCACGTCGCGGTGTTCGTGCAGGACAACCAGGTCAAGTACGTCTCGACGTCCGCCCACGGCTCGTTCTCCGTGCACGCGGCGTCCTCGGTCCGCTTCGACGGCACGCACCCGAAGATCGTCTATCACAAGGACGGGATCGGCACCCACTGCTTCCGCCTCGCGAACTCGGGCGACGAGCCGCCGGAGAACCACGAGGGCACCTGGCAGTACCCGCCGCTGGTCGGCTGGAACGGCTACCCCGCCGGGGTGCGCGACAAGCTCACGTCGCATAACTTCGGCAGCGCCAACTTCGGCCTGAAGGACGGGAGTTTCGCCAACCACCTCGCCTCGGCGAAGCCCTCCGGCATCGCCTTCGACCCGTACGCCTGATCCCGTGCGGCCCGGCCGGGTGCCTGGTGCCGCGGCATTAGGTCCCCGGCCCGGCCCGGCTTCCGCCCGGCGGCCGATCCGGCGGCGTCGGGCGGCCGCATAGCGTCCCGGCATGGACACGTACGACACGACGGGGACCCTCGAAGAAGCCCTCGGCCGTCTTCACGCCTCGGGGCCGGAGCGGCTCGGCCGGCTCACCAACCACGCCCCCATGGTCGTGGAGGCGCTCGCCGCGCACGGCCGGGCGGACGCCGTGCACCGCTGGCTGGACCTGTACCGGCACAAGCTGGAGGACTTCCCCGCGCCCGTGACCGCGGTGACGGACGCCGACTGGCGCGAGGCGCTGGGCGATCCCCGCCGGGCCGCCGACTGGATCGGCCACTTCACCCGCGCCCTCGCCGGACAGCCGTGGCGGGACGTCCTCGCCACCTGGTGGCCCCGCCTGCTGCCCGGGCTCTACGGCGGCTCCACCCACCCCGTCATCCGCGTCGGGCACGCCGTACGGGCCCTGGAAGCCGGTGAGAACGCGCCACGGCTCGCCGAACTCGCGCACGGCCTGGGCTACTGGGCGGCCCGGCACCGTCCCGTGTCCGGCATCGCCCCGCTGCCCGCCGCGGCGAGCGCGGCGCGGGCCCTGGACGCCGTGCCGCCGGTCACCGATCCGCGGGGCGGGTTCCTCGACCGGCTGAAGGCCGTACGACGGCTGCCGCGCTGGGCGGGCGACGTGACCGACCCGGCCACCGCCCGGGCTCGCCTCACCGAGCTGGTCCGTGCCGCCACCCACCGCTACACCGCCCACGGCCACGGCGAGGAGACGATGCTGGTGCACGCGGCGACGGCTCCCAACGCCGTGCTGCGGGTGCTCGGTTCCCTGCCGTCCGAGCTGTGGGTGCCGAGCCTGCACGCGGCGTGGACCGCGTCGGCGGCGGTCACCGCCATGTACGCCACCACCGCTCCCGCCGACCGCCTCCCCGCGCCCGGCCGCACCGCGGAGGAAGTGCTGGAGCGCGCCCTCGCCCACGGCGACGAACACGTCATCAAGCTCACCGACACGGCCCTCGACATCGGTGACGAGCGGGCCCTCACCGCGGCTCTGCGCGCTGTCGAGCTGAGCGAGCCGCTCGTCCCGAAGTGACGTGCGCCGCCGGACGGTCGGGGGAGGTTCGGCACGAACGTTCCCCCGGGAGGGTCTATCGTGTCGGCATGTCCGTCCCCGAACTGATCCGCATCGTCTCCCGCGACTCCCCCATGGCGCTCGCCCAGGTGGAGCGCGTCCGGGCCGAGTTGGCCGTCGCCCATCCCGCCGTGCGCACCGAGGTCGTCCCGGTGAAGACCACCGGGGACAAGTGGATGGGTGATCTGTCCCAGGTCGAGGGCAAGGGCGCGTTCACCAAGGAGGTCGACGCGGCGCTGCTGGCCGGGGAGGCCGACCTCGCCGTGCACTGCGTGAAGGACGTGCCCGCCGACCGGCCGCTTCCGGCGGGGACGGTGTTCGCCGCGTTCCTGAAGCGGGACGACGTCCGCGACGCCCTGATCCACCCGGGCGGGCTCACCCTCGACGAGCTGCCCGCAGGGACGCGCGTCGGCACCTCCTCGGTGCGCCGGGTCGCGCAACTGGCCGCCACGCACCCGCACCTGGAGTGCGTGCCGTTCCGCGGCAACGCCAACCGGCGCCTGGCGAAGCTGCACGCCGGCGAGGCCGACGCCCTGCTGCTCGCGGTCGCCGGGCTGGAGCGCATCGGCCGCCAGGACGTGATCAGCGAGATCCTCTCGACCGAGACGATGATGCCGCCCATCGGCGCGGGCGTGCTGGCGCTGCAGTGCCGCGAGGACGACGCCGATCTGATCGACGCGGTGAGCGGCCTCGGAGATCCGGACACCTACCGGGAGACGACGGCCGAGCGCATGTTCCTGCATGTGCTGCAGGGGCACTGCAACAGCCCCATCGCCGGGTTCGCGCGAGTCGACCGCAGCGGCGAACTGTCCCTGCGGGCCTGTGTGTTCACCCCGGACGGCAAGACGCGGCTCAACGCCCACGAGTGGGCGGGCCGACTCGACCCGGCCACGCTCGGCACCTCGGTCGCCGTGGCCCTGCTACGGCAGGGCGCCCGCGAGATCATCGACGGCATCGCGCACTGACCTCCGCGGCGCCCTGACGCCGGATCAGGCGGTGCCTTCCTCCGCCTGGTCCCGCAGGAAGACGCTCACCTGGTGCGCCAGACTGTCCCGCACAGCGCCCTGCTGGGCCCCGGCAGGGCCCTCGTGCACACCGATGCCGCCCGACCAGAGCCGGCGGTCGGTCCACTCCTCCTCGACGCGCAGCTGGACCTGGACATCCACCAGACTCAAAGACGCCTCGGCGCCCGCCGCGTACAGCACCGCGGTGGCCCGGCGCAGCGGATAGACGTCGAAGCCTTCGATGAACTGCGAGTTGCGCCAGTCGATGAAGGCGCTCTCCCCGTCGGGGCCGAGCCGCACGTCGATCTGCCCGTCCTCGAGGTGGACGCCGAGATGCCGGCTGCCGCGGTTCTCGACCGTCACGCGGAGGCAGAAGTAGGTCAGCCCGTCGGCTGCGTCGTCCCGGCCGCGGGGCGGCTCGGCCGGTTCCAGACGGTGGACGCGGACGCGCAGACCGGCATGCTCGTCGTACTCCTGCCAGTCCCCGACCACGTTCGGCTCGTACACGCTGCACCCTCTCGACCTCTGGAAGCTGCTTCCTATCTGTGGTCTCAGCGCACTGTCAAATGAGCAGAATGCGCTGTGGCCAGGCAGTTCACCCCTTTTGATCGGTGATCAAGCCGTGCCCAGCGGTTATCCGGGGGCGGCGCGTGAAAGCGCTTGCTCCGGCGTGCCGCACATCACTTCCCCGAGTGAAGATCAACCACGTGAGCGCCGCCGGATCAACCGCTGGACCCCGACGAGGGCGCCGGCCGGCTCCTCGCGAAGGTCTCCGGCCCGTGCGGCCACGGTCAGCCCTGTGACAGTCCCGGCGGGTCCGAGGCGAGGTCGGGGGTCGAGCGACGCCTCGAAACGTCGGCGGGACCAAGTCACCCCGAATGCCGTATTGTCTGAATTGTTTGGTTATGCCCCTGCCCGGGAATGGGCAGTGAAGTGCTTCGGACAGGAGGCACGTCCGTGGGAGCCGGCCGGCCGGGCCCCGGGTGCCCCGTGAGGTCCGAGTCCGCGCTTCCCATGGTGTCCGTCCCTTCCGCACCTGCTCAGAGAGGTGCGCACCATGCGTATCGCCGACAGCACCCGAACGCACCCCCACGATGACGCCCCCGACACCGCCGAGGCGTTCCGGCGGCTCGCGCGACTGCCCGAGGGGCCCGAGCGCAAGGCCCTGCGCGACGAACTGGTCGAGGCCTGGCTTCCCATGGCCGAGCGGATCGCGGTCCGCTTCCGCGGCCGTGGCGAGGCCCTCGAGGACCTGTACCAGGTGGCGGCCCTCGGGCTCGTCAAGGCCGTCGACCACTACGACCCGGCGCGTGGCAACGCCTTCGAGGCGTACGCCGTGCCGACGGTCACCGGCGAGATCAAGCGCCACTTCCGTGACCACATGTGGACGCTGCACGTGCCCCGCCGGGTCCAGGACCTGCGCAACCGGGTGCGGCACGCCGTCAAGGAACTGTCGCAGACCACCGCGGGCCGCTCCCCCACGGTCGCCGACATCGCCGAGTACGCCCAGCTCACCGAGGGCGAGGTGCGCACCGGCATGGAGGCGCTGGAGTGCTTCTCCGCGCTGTCGCTGGAGGCGGAGATGCCCGGCACCGACGGCTACGCCCTCGGGGACGCGATCGGCGGGCCGGACCCGGCGTTCGACACCGTCGTCAACCGCGTCGCCGTCCGGCCCTGCCTGGAGGCGCTGCCGGAGCGCGAGCGGATCATCCTCTACCTGCGGTTCTTCAGGGGCATGACGCAGAGCCGCATCGCGGATCAGCTCGGTATCTCGCAGATGCACGTCTCCCGGCTGCTCAGCAGCTGCTTCGCCCACTTGCGTGAGGAACTGCTCACCGACACCCGGTGAGTCTCCCGGGATCTGGGTCGGGCCGGTGCGATCGAGGGCGTCCTCCAGCGCGGCCCGCATCTCCCGGGGCATCATGCCGGTGCGCCCCCAGACGAGGATCAGTTCCGCGACGTTGCGGAGCTTGATGTTGGTGTGCTGGGAGACCTCTTTCAGCACGACCCATCCCTGGTCCGGGGAGACCCGGCCGAGCACCACGATCATTCCGATCGCCTGGTCCACGACGGCGTGGGAGACGACCGCCTCCTTCAGCTGCTGGATCTCTTCCTGCAGTGCGAGGATCCGCTCCGAGCCCCCGTCCGTGGGCATGGTCACCTCCGGGTCCGGTGCGCCGCTGCCCCCGAGGCCTCATCAGGTGCTTGAGTACCTTGACGCAGTGTCCGACCCATCCATCGTCGTCACTCGGCGCGCCCGGTGCCACCGGGGCGGACCAGGCCGGTTCTCGACTTCGTTTCGGCGCCCCCGCCGGGGTACTCGGCAGGCGCCCACAACGGTTCCGGTTGGACACTGGTGCCATTGCTTCGGTGGCTGCCAGGCCGACGAGATCAGGACGCGACTGCCATGAACCACGACATGTCCACTCCCTCAAGAACGAAGGACGTCCTCTCCTCGCACTCCGTGTTCGGGGCGCCCTGCTGGGTGAGCCTGACCAGCCGGGACGTCAAGGCGACCGAGGAGTTCTACGGGGCCGTGCTGGGCTGGCAGTGGCGGCCCGCCAAGCTCGGCGACCGGTTCCGGATCGCGCTGGCGGACGGGTCGCCGGTCGCCGGAATCGCGGGGGTGGCGACCATGTGGCAGATGGCGGTGGCGTGGACGCCGTACTTCGCGGTGCGCAGCGCGGACGACGCGGTGGCGCGCGTGCAGGAACGCATGGGCACGGTCGCGGTCGGGCCGATCTCCCTGGCGCCGGGGCGGGCGGCGCTGCTGGCCGACCGGGACGGGGCGACCTTCGGCATCTGGGAGGGCGACCTCTTCACCGACTGGGAGACCTGGCGCAACGCGCAGCCCGCCTTCATCACGCTCCACACCCGGGACGCCTTCGACGCGGCCATCTTCTACGGCGAGGTCCTCGACTGGGCGTCGCAGAGCCCCGGCTGCTGCGAGGTCCACTACGAGGGCGGCGAGGTCGTCCTCCGCAGCCGCGGCGACGTGGTCGCCCGCATCGAGTCGGGCGCCCTGGAAGCGGCCCCCGACCCCGCGATCCGCCCGCATTGGCAGGTCCACTTCACCGTCGACGACGTGGAGGCCTGCGCGCGTGCCGCGGAACTGCACGGCGGCAGCGTGCTGTCGAAGGGCAGCACGGAGGCGGTGCTGCGCGACCACGACGGGGCACAGTTCACTGTGACGGCACGCCGGGGGCGGTGACGGGCCCCGCGGGGCCTCAGCCGGTTCCTTCCCGCTGGGCGGATGCGCGCCGAAGGGCCGCCGCGCCGGGACGGTGCGGTGGCCGGGTGGTGCCGTCGACCGTGACGGCGAGCAGGCGCGGTGGCGGCACGCCAGGGCGGTTCCCTGCCGGGGCTCATGCCGGGCGTCTGCCGGGGAGGAAGCCTGCGCCGAGGGCGCCGTGACTACTGGACCGGGGCATTCCGGGGCCGCGCGGCACGGCCCCGGGGACCCGCGAGCGCTCAGCAGGCCGTCGGCCCCCGACGGCTGCCGAGGGCCCTCGTCCCCGGCCAACTCCGCTCCCACCGGGCACTCCTGTCGTCGCCCGCGCCCCGGGCACACGCGCGCGACGCGCCACCCACCACCCGCGGGCAGCCGGGGGCAAGGGTCCTCGCCGTACAGCGGTCCTGGTCCCCCGTCACCTCGCCTCGCTCCGGCCCGCCCGGCCTGCCCGGGAGGGGCGGGACAGCAGGACCAGGCTTCGGGCGCCCACCGTCAGGGCCGTGCCCGCCTTGTGCTCCGTTTCGTCCGGCGTGCCCTCCGGGGCGGCCGTGTCGACCAGGGCCGTCCAGCGTTCGCCGTAGGCGGCGGGCGGAAGGCGGAAGCCGATCGGCTCCCAGTGGCTGTTGAACAGCAGGAGGAAGGAGTCGTCGACGACCGGGCTGCCGCGGTGGTCGGGTTCGGCGATGGCGTCGCCGTTGAGGAAGACGCCGACGGAGTGCGCGTCGCCGCGCTGCCAGTCCTCGTCAGTCATCTCGCGGGCGCCGGGCGCCAGCCAGACGAGGTCGGGCAGCGGCTGGTCCGCACGGGTCAGGGTCTCGCCGAGGAAGAAGCGGCGCCGGCGCAGCACGGGGTGCCCGGTGCGCAGCCGGATGACGTGGCGGGTGAACTCCAGCAGGTCGCGCTGCTCCTCGGTGAGCCGCCAGTCGATCCAGGAGATCTCGTTGTCCTGGCAGTAGGCGTTGTTGTTGCCGCCCTGCGTGCGCCCGAGCTCGTCGCCGTGGCAGAGCATCGGGATGCCCTGGGACAGCAGCAGCGTGGCGAGGAGGTTGCGCTGCTGGCGCGTGCGCAGCTCCAGCACGGCCGGGTCGCGGCTGACGCCCTCGGCGCCGCAGTTCCAGGACCGGTTGGTGCTCTCGCCGTCCTGGTTGTCCTCGCCGTTGTCCTCGTTGTGCTTGTCGTTGTACGACACGAGGTCGCGCAGGGTGAAGCCGTCGTGCGCGGTGACGAAGTTGACGCTGGCGCGGGGCCGGCGCCGGCTGTGCTGGTACAGGTCGGAGGACCCGGTCAGCCGGGAGGCGAACTCGCCGAGCGTGTGGTCCTCGCCGCGCCAGAAGTCCCGTACCGCGTCGCGGTACATGCCGTTCCACTCCGACCACAGGGGCGGGAAGTTGCCCACCTGGTAGCCGCCCTCGCCGACGTCCCACGGTTCGGCGATCAGCTTGACCCGGCTGATCACCGGGTCCTGCTGGATGAGGTCGAAGAACGCCGACAGCCGGTCCACCTCGTGGAACTGCCGGGCCAGCGTGGCCGCGAGGTCGAAACGGAACCCGTCGACGTGCATATCGGTCACCCAGTACCGCAGCGAGTCCATGATCAGCTGCAGCACGTAGGGGTGGCGCATCAGCAGGCTGTTGCCGGTGCCGGTGGTGTCGTAGTAGTGCTCCCAGTCGCCGTCGACCAGGCGGTAGTACGAGGAGTTGTCGATGCCGCGGAAGGACAGGGTGGGGCCCTTCTCGTTGCCCTCGGCGGTGTGGTTGTAGACCACGTCGAGGATCACTTCGAGCCCGGCCGCGTGCAGCGTCTTCACCATCTGCTTGAACTCGGCGACCTGCCCGCCGCGGGTGTCGTGGGCGGCGTAGCCATTGTGCGGGGCGAAGAAGCCGATGGTGTTGTAGCCCCAGTAGTTCGACAGGCCGCGGTCGTGCAGCACGCCGTCGTGGACGAACTGGTGAACCGGCATCAGCTCCACGGCCGTGACGCCCAGCGAGGTGAGGTGCTCCACGATCGCGGGGTGCCCCAGCCCGGCGTAGGTGCCGCGCAGTTCGGCGGGCACCTCGGGGTGCGTGCGGGTCAGACCCTTGACATGTGCCTCGTAGATCACCGTGTCGGCGTAGGACCGGCAGGGCCGGGCATCGTCGCCCCAGTCGAAAGCCGGGTCGGTCACGACACCGAGCATGGTGTGCCCGGCGCTGTCGGCCGGGTCGGGACCGTCCGGGTTCCGCTCGTAGAGCGAGGGGTGGTTGTCGACCTGCCCGTCCACCGCGCGGGTGTAGGGGTCGAGGAGCAGTTTCGCCGGGTTGCAC
Source organism: Streptomyces sp. NPDC033136 (assembly GCF_055578235.1). Classification (NCBI taxonomy): domain Bacteria; kingdom Bacillati; phylum Actinomycetota; class Actinomycetes; order Kitasatosporales; family Streptomycetaceae; genus Streptomyces; species Streptomyces sp. NPDC033136. Next base: position 2,249 of record NZ_JBVIPD010000020.1, on the reverse strand, counting down.
CGGTGGCCGGCGGCCGGGGCCCACGGCCCGTGCACGCGGTAGCCGTAGCGCTGGCCGGGGCCGACGCCGGGCAGGTAGCCGTGCCACACGAAGCCGTCGACCTCGGTGAGCGGTACCTCGGTGTGGATGCCGTCGTCGTCGACGAGGACCAGCTCGACGCGTTCGGCGACCTCGCTGAAGAGCGCGAAGTTGGTGCCCTCCCCGTCGTAGTCCGCACCCAGCGGGTAGGGGCGCCCGCTCCAGGCGGACACCCCTTGCCGTGTCTGCCGGCGGGTCACCGGGCGTCCTCCAGGATCTCGTCCTCGGTGACGGCCGGGCCGGCCAGCCGCGTGACCGGTACCTCGCGGGGCACGTCGAGACCCTCGCTCTCCCGGGGCGCGGGCGCGGTCGGCACCAGCGGGACGCGTTCGCCGGCGCGGGCGCGCTGCGAGAACCAGATGACCTTGCTGCCGGTCTCGGTGGCGCAGCAGCCCCAGCCGTCGCTCATGGCCGCGAGGTGCTCCAGGCAGCCTCGCAGCTCCTGGTCCGGACGCAGGGCACGGTCGTTGTCCCCAATGGCGGTGATCAGGTGCTGCCGGTTCCACCACATCTCGATCGACGTGTTCTTGTCCGTGGCGTGCTCGTCGATGGCCTTGAGCAGCATCTCGGCACCGCCACAGACGGGCTGGATCAGGTTGTCCAGGTCCCAGAACCTCAGGTGAGCGGCCAGAATGCGGCTGACCTGTCCCACCCGTTCCGGGCTGACTTCCACGTCGAGGTGGTAGTAGCAGGGCACTGCGGTCTTCATCGGTCGGCTCCTCACCGCGAAGCTCAGCTCCTCCTCGTCCGCGGTCTGCGGACGAGCCCCGAACACGGAACGTGAGCGCGTATCGCTTCTGAGTCACCTTCAGACTGAGGGTGCTAGCCCGTTCGTGCAACACGAGTGCACGCCTGAGGCGGTGGGGCGCACAGGTGAGCGCTGAGGGGGGACCCCAACAGCCCATCCGGGCCGCTACTGGTTGAAGAACCAACAAGACGCTGCGTCGCCACGCGTGCACCATGTGTGAAGAACTCGATCGCCGTTACGGATCCGTGTCGCTGTGGCGCGGCCGCCGTCCGACCGTCGGGAGACCGTGTCCCTCGAGCCCGAAAGGTGATCGGCGCCATGCTGCTACCCGCCAAAGCCGAAGTCGCCCGGCAGTTGCGGCGTTACCGGGCCTGGGAACGCGTGATGCTCGCGGCACCGAACGACCGCACGGTGCGGACCACGTTCGAGGACTCCGGCTACACGCTCTGCGTGCTGATGGGCAAGCGCTGCGCGCGGGAGGCGGCGGACGCGGCCGAGCGGTACCTGCGCGCCAACCAGGGCACCTATCTGCAGGAACTCGACGAACGGCCCCGCCCGGCCGCGGCGGTCGCGCGAAGACCATCGGCGGCGGACCGCAGGTCCCCGGCGGCGGAGCGGAGATCACCCGCTGCGGAGCGGAGATCTCCGGCGGCGGCCGAGCAGAGATCCCCGGCCGGAAGGTAGCCGCCTTCCCGCACATCCTGTCCCCTGAACCGGACCCCGCGGTCCGGCTTTCGAGCACGGTGGAGGTGAGGACCATGAAGAGGACCCGGGCCATCGGCCGTATCCCGGTACGGGACGTCCGCCCGGCCGTGGAGAGCGGCAACCGGCCGGTCAAGGCGGTCGTGGGCGAAACGTTCGAGGTCACCGCCACCGTGTTCCGGGAGGGGCACGACGCGGTCGCCGCCCAGGTCGTCCTGAAGGATCCCGAGGGCCGCCCCGGGCCGTGGACGCCGATGCGGGAGCTGGTCCCGGGCAGCGACCGCTGGGGCGCCGAGGTCACCGCGGACGCCGTCGGCCGCTGGTCGTACCGGGTGGAGGCCTGGAGCGATCCGGTGGCCACCTGGCGTCACACGGCGGGCATCAAGGTCCCGGCCGGCATCGACCCGGGCCTGGTCCTGGAGGAGGGCGCGGAACTCCACGAGCGGGCCGCGGCCGGCGTGCCGAAGGACGCCGGCCGCGCCGTGCTGCTCGACGCGGCGGAGACACTGCGCGACGACTCGCTGCCCACCGCGGCGCGGCTGGCGGCGGCGTTGACGCCGGAGGTGGACGCGGTCCTGGCCCGGTATCCGCTGCGGGACCTGGTGACCAGCAGCGAGCCGCTGCCGCTGCTCGTCGAGCGGGAACGGGCGCTGTACGGGTCCTGGTACGAGTTCTTCCCGCGCTCGGAGGGCACGCCGAAGCGGCCGCACGGCACGTTCCG
>NZ_JBVIPD010000019.1:150715-161699 GCF_055578235.1 Streptomyces sp. NPDC033136 | reverse complement strand
AGGTCATGCGCGACGTGTGCACCGACTTCGGCGCGGAGCTGCGGCAGTTCAACGGCGAACGCGATCACGTCCACCTGCTCGTGCACTACCCCCCCCCAAGGTCGCCGTCTCCCGGCTCGTCGGCTCCCTCAAGGGTGTCTCCGCCCGGCGCCTGCGGCAGGAGTTCCCCGACCACATCCGCAAGCACCTGTGGGGTGAGCACTTCTGGTCGCCGTCCTACTTCGCCGCCTCGTGCGGCGGCGCCCCGCTCGCGGTCATCAAGGAGTACATCGAGAACCAGAAACGTCCCGACTGAGGTCAATAGTGCAGACCCGTGCACCCGTGCGGGTCAGAGCAGTGTCATGAAGCGCTTCCTCCCGGGTGTGAACACCCGGGGTTCCGCGCTAGATCATGCTGAACTCCCTGGCCGTGTCCGACCGCCCGGGGGCGACCCGGATGAGGGGTGATCGCCCCGGGCGCGGACACGGCCAGGGCGCGGACCGCGGCGGCTGCGAGCCAGTGCGGTGGTGAAGGGCCCGGACGGGCTTCTCGACCTGAGGGAAGACGGTTCCGGACTCCGTCGCACCCGCCGCGGTCCGGTACCGGTACCAGAACCACCCCGCAGACCCCGTCCGGCGGCGCGAACGTCCTGTCGCGCCCAGCCTCGCGCCGTCGGACGGCCAGCCCGTCCCAGGGTGCGGAACCGGTTCGGCCGCAGCAGCCTGAAGGCATGGCACATCCGACCGAGCACCCGCATGTCGTGGTCCACTCCCCCGCCCTGGACGGCTCCCGGCGGGTCACCCTGGGCGAGGAGCCCCTGGGCGTCGCCACGCACGCCGACGATGTGGCGGAGATCCTGCGGCTGGCGGACCTGTACGTCACCGACGTCGCGGAGAGCGACATCGTCGAATGGCAGGGCGGCGGCCCGGACGACTGGCCGGGGCTGTCGGAGCACCACGAGGCGTGAACTCGCCCCGCACCCCTGCACCGGCGCGCGTACGGCACCGGCCGTAGACCCCGTACGGAAACCTCAAGTCCATCTGTCAACTTGACCCGGCCCTAAAGGACCGGGCTTGGAGGTAGTGCCCAACTGGCTGCTGGGGTGGACTCCTCCGCAGCCTTCTCAAGCGCTCGCCGCGCGGTACGGGCGGAGGCGGTGGGGGCTACGCCTACTGCGGCGAGGGCGAAGGGGGCGGTGGCGGTGGCGGGAGCTGGTCCCGGGTCCCGACACGCGTAAGGGGCGGTCCGTCCTCCCGGAGGGGCCGCCCCTCAGCCGCGCACGCGTCAGACCTTCAGCGTCCTGATCGAGGTCGGCGCGTGGCCGGGCCGGGTGGCGATCTCCTCGAACTCCACGACGTTGCCGATGTCGTTGGTCGTCGACATGGAGATGTTGGTGACGCGCTCCAGGATCGCCTCGACGACGACCGGGACCCGGCACTCCGCGGCCAGCTTCTTGGCCTGCTCGAAGGCATCACCCAGCTCGGCGGGGTCGGTGACGCGGATCGCCTTGCAGCCGAGGCCCTCGGCGACCATGACGTGGTCGACGCCGTAGACGCCGAGTTCGGGCGCGTTGACGTTCTCGAACTCCAGGCTGACCTGGAAGTCGATGTCGAACGCCCGCTGCGCCTGGCGGATCAGCCCCAGATAGGAGTTGTTCACCAGGACGTGGACGTACGGGATCCGGTGCTGCGCGCCGACGGCCAGTTCCTCGATCATGAACTGGAAGTCGTAATCGCCGGAGAGGGCGACGACGGACGCTTCCGGGTCGGCCTTCGCGACGCCGAGCGCGGCCGGGATGGTCCAGCCGAGCGGGCCGGCCTGGCCGCAGTTGATCCAGTGCCGGGGCCGGTAGACGTGCAGCATCTGCGCGCCGGCGATCTGCGAGAGGCCGATGGTGGAGACGTACCGGGTCTCCGGGCCGAAGGCCTTGTTCATCTCCTCGTAGACGCGCTGCGGCTTGATCGGGATGTCGTCGAAGTGCGTACGGCGCTGGAGGGTCGCCTTGCGCTCCTGCGCGGCGGCCGCCCAGCCGGAGCGGTCGGGCAGCCTGCCGCCCGCCTTCAGCTCGCGCGCCACCTCGACGAACAGTTCCAGGGCCGCCTTGGCGTCGGAGGCGATGCCGTAGTCCGGGGCGAAGATCCTGCCGATCTGGGTGGGCTCGATGTCGACGTGGACGAACTTGCGTCCGGCCGTGTAGACGTCCAGCCTGCCGGTGTGCCGGTTGGCCCAGCGGTTGCCGATGCCGAGGACGAAGTCGGACTCCAGAAAGGTCGCGTTGCCGTAGCGGTGCGAGGTCTGCAGGCCGACCATGCCGGCGTTGAGCGCGTGGTCGTCGGGCAGGACGCCCCAGCCCATGAGGGTGGGGACGACCGGCGTGCCGGTCAACTCGGCGAATTGGACGAGCAGTTCGGCGGCGTCGGCGTTGATGACGCCACCGCCCGCGACGATCAGCGGCCGCTCGGACGCGTTCAGCATCCCGAGCGCCTTCTCGATCTGGGCGCGCGTCGCGGCGGGCTTGTAGACCGGGAGCGGCTCGTACGTCTCCGGGTCGAACTCGATCTCCGTCAGCTGGACGTCGATCGGCAGGTCGATGAGGACCGGCCCGGGGCGGGCGGAGCGCATCAGGTGGAACGCCTGCTGGAAGACGCCCGGGACCTGCGCGGCCTCCAGCACCGTGACGGCCATCTTCGTGACCGGCCTGGCGATGGAGGCGATGTCGACGGCCTGGAAGTCCTCCTTGTGGATCACGGCGGTCGGGGCCTGGCCGGTGATGCACAGGATCGGGACGGAGTCGCCGGTCGCGGAGTACAGGCCCGTGATCATGTCGGTGCCGGCCGGGCCGGACGTGCCGACACAGACGCCGATGTTGCCCGGGTGGGTACGGGTGTAGCCCTCGGCCATGTGCGAGGCGCCCTCGACGTGCCGGGCGAGAGTGTGGGCGATACCGCCGGAGGCCTTGAGTGCCGCGTAGAAGGGGTTGATCGCCGCGCCCGGGACACCGAACGCGTCGGTGACGCCCTCGCGCTTGAGGATCTCAACTGCCGCGCGGGCAGCGGTCATTCGAGCCATCGAGTTACTCCTGCTTCGGCTGCCGGATTCGCACTCCCGTCGCGCCCTGCGGTGAGCTCTTCCGTATTGCGGAAAATAAATTCTGCTATCTGGAATGAATGTAGGTGCGGTGGAGGAAGGGCGTCAAGAGACGGCAAGCGCCGGACAGACGGCGGCCCGGGAGAGCACCATGGACGGGCCGTCCCGACGCGACACGGTTCTGGAGTGGTCATGGCCGAGACCGTCCCGGTGCGCTGCCCGGCCTGCCGGCGCGAACACCGCTACGCGGTACCGGCGTACCCGTGCGTGTGCGGCGCGCCGGTCGCCCCGCGACTGGACCGGAGCGGTGAGGCGACGCCCGTCGCGCATCGGGTCTGGCAGGACGACTGGGTGACGGTGCGGTGCGAGGCCTGCGGGCGGGGCGGGGAGTGGCCTCGCCCGGAGATCGGGTGTGCGTGCGGGACGGTGCTGCGGGTGCCGGTGCTGGAGCAGGGGCGGGGGCAGGAGCAGGGCGATGGGCAGCAGGAGCATGAGGACGGGCAGGAGCAGGGGCGGGCCGGCGCCGCTCGGGACCGCGTGACGGACCGGGACCTCAGGCCCGCCACGGACGTCAGGCCCGCTGCGGACGACGCGACCGACCGGGACGCCGCTCCGGCCCGGAACCACGCGCCCGACCCCGACCCCGAGACCGAGACCGCCCCGGCCCCGGACACCGTGACGGGTCGCCAGCCGCATGCCGCACCCGTCCCCGCCGCCAGGCCGCCCTTCCACTCCGTCACGATCCGGACCGCGCTGGACGCCGTCACGGCCACCGCGCTGTATCTGCGCTGGCTCGGCTACCGCGGCGTGCGCCGGGCGGACCAGCGCCCCCCGTCCGGCATAGGTCTCGCCGCGCGTGGGGTCGTCGCCCAGGTCGACCCGGCCGTGCGCCCGGCGACCCTGCGGGACGTGGAGTGCCTGTGGCTGACGGCCATGACGGAGTCCGCGGACTGCCTCTACTTCTCCCTGACCGGGTACGCGCACGACGCCCGGGCGCGCGCCGACGCCCTGGGCATCCCGCTGTTCGTCCTCGACCTCACGGGCACACCGCGGCCGGTGAACGCCCCGGCCGACGCGCTGGCCGCCTCCGGCACGGAGAAGCGGGCCCCCTGACCGCCGTGGCGGCAGGAGTTCACCGCAGGTCCTCCTCGCGGTACTCGGCGTCCGACCCGGCCGCCGTGGCCTCGCGCAGTTCGATCCGGCGGATCTTGCCGGAGACGGTCTTGGGCAGGTCGCCGAACTCCAGGCGGCGGATGCGCTTGTAGGGGGCCAGGGCCTCACGGGAGTGCTCGAACAGGACCTTGGCCGTGTCGGGGCCGGGCTCCCAGCCCTCCGCGAGGACGACGTAGGCCTTGGGGACGGCGAGCCGCACCTCGTCCGGGGCGGGGACGACCGCCGCCTCCGCCACCGCCTCGTGCTCCAGCAGCGCGCTCTCCAGCTCGAAGGGGCTGATCTTGTAGTCGGAGGCCTTGAAGACGTCGTCGCTCCGCCCGATGTAGGTCAGGTAACCGTCCTCGTCGCGGGAGGCGACGTCCCCCGTGCGGTAGTAGCCGCCAGCCATCGCCTCCGCCGTCCGGTCCGCGTCGCCGTGGTAGCCGGTCATCAGGCCGACGGGCCGGTCCGACAGGTCGAGCGCGATCTCGCCCTCCGCGGCGCCCGGGGCGCCGGAGACGGGGTCGAGCAGTTCGACGCGGTAGCCGGGGCTCGGCCGGCCCATGGAGCCGGTCTTGAGGGGCTGGCCGGGGCTGTTGGCGACCTGGACGGCCGTCTCGGTCTGCCCGAAGCCGTCCCGGACGGTGAGGTGCCAGGCCCGGCGGACCTGCTCGATCACCTCCGGGTTGAGCGGCTCACCGGCGGCGACGACCTCGCGGGGCGGGGTGCGCAGCTGGGTGAGGTCGGCCTGGATGAGCATGCGCCAGACGGTCGGCGGGGCGCAGAAGGTGGTGACGCCCACCCGGTCCATCTCGGCCATGAGACGAGCGGCGTCGAAACGCGTGTAGTTGTGCAGGAAGACCGTCGCCTCCGCGTTCCACGGGGCGAAGAGGTTGGACCAGGCGTGCTTGGCCCAGCCGGGAGAGGAGATGTTCAGGTGTACGTCGCCGGGCTTGAGGCCGATCCAGTACATGGTCGACAGGTGCCCGATCGGGTACGACGTGTGGGTGTGCTCCACGAGTTTGGGCCGGGCGGTGGTGCCGGAGGTGAAGTAGAGCATCAGCGGGTCGTCGGCCCGGGTCGGGGCGTCGGGCGTGAAGTCGGCGCAGGCGCCGTGGGCGTCCTCCAGCGGCAGCCAGCCCGCGGGCACGGCTCCCGCCGCCCCTGCGGCGATGCGGGTGTAGTCGCCGGGGACCTCGGCGAACTTGCCGGTGTCCTCGGCCCGCGCGATGACGTGCCGGACCCGGCCGCGGTCCACGCGGTCGCGCAGGTCGGCGGGGCCGAGCAGCGGGGTCGCCGGGATGACCACCGCGCGCAGTTTCATCGCGGCGAGTGCGGTGATCCACAGTTCGGCCTGGTTGCCGAGCATGACGAGGATCCGGTCCTCGGCGCGCACGCCCCGGGCGCGCAGCCACGTGGCGAACCGGGCCGACCGTTCGGACATCTCGGCGAAGGACAGCCGGGTCTCGTAGCCGTCCTCCTCGACGATGTGCAGGGCCGTGCGGGCGTTGCCGTCGGCGATCTCGTCGAACCAGTCGAGCGCCCAGTTGAAGTACTCGGGACGGGGCCAGCGGAAGCCCTCGTAGGCCGTGGCGTAGTCGTCTCGGTGTTTCAGCAGGAAGTCCCGCGCGTTGCGGAACAGTTCCGTCGCCGATGTCATGCGTCCTCCTGGGTGCCGGACCTTGCCGGGCGGCTCCGAGCCATCGTGTAATCCGTGATGCGGGTCTCACTACCCCCGAACGGGGGGTACGCCCGCACAGCAGCCGTAGTGAAGGGGGCGAGCAGGTGACGGCGGACGCGTACGACGCGGTCGAGATACGGAACGCGCTGTCGCGTCTGCGGCGCGGCACCGGCCTTCCGGTCGCCTTCGGCGGCCTGCTGGAGGCCGGGCGGCAGATGCGCATCAGCGAACTGAGCGGAACGGCGACGCACGCCCTGCGCTCCCTGGCGGTGACGCCCGGGAACGGGCTCGGCGGCAAGACGGTGGCGCTGTCCCGGCCGTGCGTGGTGACGGACTACTCGGTCTCGCGGCAGATCAGCCACGAGTACGACGCGCCGGTGGCCGTGGAGGGGCTGCGCTCGGTACTGGCCGTGCCGGTGGTCGTCCGGCACCGGGTGCGCGGGGTGCTGTACGGGGCGCTGCGCACGGCCCTGCCGCTGGGCGGGCGGATGCTGGACGTGGCGGTGGAGGCGGCCCGGGAGGTGGAGCGGGCGCTGGTCGTGCGGGACGAAGCCCGCACGCTCGCCGCGGGGGCCGGCGCGGGCGCGGGGTGGGAGCAGGTGCGGGAGGCGCACGCGGCCCTGCGGGCGCTGGCCCCGCGGATCGCGGACCCGCGGCTGCGCGCGGAGCTGCTCCAGGCGTGCGCGCTGCTGGCGTCCGATGCCGGTGCGGCCTGTCCGTCGGCCCGGGTCCGGCTCGCGCCACGCGAGGTGGATGTGCTGGCGTGTGTCGCGGCGGGCGCCACGAACGCGGTCGCCGCCCAGCGGCTGGGCGTGACGCCCGAGACCGTCAAGGGGTACCTGCGGTCGGCCATGCGCAAGCTGCGGGCCCGGACCCGTGGCGAGGCCGTGGTCGCCGCACGCCGGGCGGGATGGTTGCCATAGGTTTGTGATGTTTTCCGCTGTGCCCCGTTCGATATGCCGACGGGTTCCCGAGGGAACGCCGGCATCGTGTTCCACCGCATTCGGGAGACCGATGAATTCGCTCGCCGGCACCGGTTGTTATTTCCCTCACCACGCCGTCCCTCCGAAATTCAATGAACCGTTGCCTAATATTGGCCAGGACACGACACACGGAGGAAAGCGGTGACCGTGCCACGGGACTTCCAGGAGCCTCCCAGGAGCCGCCCCGACCTGGTCATCGGCCGGGATGACCTGTTCACGTCAGCTCGTGAGCAGCTCGGCCGCGGGGGCAGTGTGCTGCTCCACGGCCCCGCCGGAATTGGAAAGTCGACGGTCCTGCGGGCGCTGGCCGCGGATTACGGCGCCGCGGCCCGGACAGTGTTGCGCTGTTCGGCGACGGAGTCCGAATCCCACCTGCCCTTCCTGGCCCTGGCCGACCTGTTCGGCCTCGTCCTGGACGAGGTTTCCGGTGCGCTGCCCGCCGCACAGCGCACCGCCCTGGAGTCGGCGCTCACCGGCCGGGGCGAGTCCACGCTCCAGCGGGACGGGCTCGCGCTGCGCCTCGCCGTGCTGTCGGCGCTGCGGGCGCTGGCCGCCCAGGGCCCGGTCCTCGTGGTCGCCGACGATCTCCAGTGGCTGGACGCCGCCAGTGCCGAACTGCTGGGCTTCGCGGCCCGCCGGCTGGGTGACACGCCCGTGCAGATGCTGTGCGCGGTGCGGACCGAGGGCCAGGAGTACGACCGCCATCTACGCGCGTCTCCGCCGGATACGCTCGCCGTCCGCCTGGGCCCGCTGTCCCGTACGCAGGTCTCGGCCCTGCTCGACCACCGCGGATACACCCCCCTGTCCCGTTCCACCGTCCGGGACATCCACCGCACCAGCGGCGGCAACCCGCTCTTCGCGCTGGAACTGGGCCGGGCCCTGGCGGAGAGCCCGGCCCGTCCCCGGCCCGGTGAGCCGCTGCCCGTGCCCACGTCGCTGCGGGCCCTGGTGCTGAGCCGGCTGGAGATGCTCTCGGACGAGGCACGCCGCACCCTCCTCGTGGCCAGTGCCGGGGCCCGGCCCACGCTGGCGCTGCTGCACGCGGCCGGCCGGGAGCACGCCGAGGCCGAGACGGCCCAGGCGGCGGCCCTGGGGCTGCTGACCACGGACCCCGAGGCACCGGCCCTGCGGTTCGCGCACCCGCTGATCTCGGCCGCGCTCTACGCGGAGGCCCCCGCGCAGGAGCGGCGGGCCGTGCACGCCGCGCTGTCCACGGCGGCCTCCGATCCGATCGAGCGGGCCCGGCACCTGGCCCTGGCGACCACCGGCACCGACCCGGACGTGGCGGCCCGCCTCGCCGAGGCCGCCGCGCTGGCCCTGGACCGCGGTGCGCCCTCGGTGGCCGCCTCGCTCGGGCTGCTCGCAGCCCGGCACACCCCCGCCGGCAGCACCCCGGGCCCGGACGAGCGGCGCCTGCAGGCCGCGGAGGACGCGATCACCGCCGGGGAGGCCGATCTGGCCCGGGACATCGCACGCGACGTACTGACGCGTGCCACCGTGCCCGCGGAGCGCGTGCGGGCCTGGATGGTGGTCATCGAGGCGGCCGGGCAGGCGCTCGGCGACGTCGACGCCGTCTTCCCGCAGGTCCTGGCCGACGCGGGCGACGACCCGGGCCTCCTCGCCCTGGTCCACTACCAGCTGGCCTGGCGCGGACTGGTCGTCGAGGGCGACTTCGCCGAAGCACGGCAGGAGGCCGCGCACGCGGCGGAGCTGGCCGCCCGGGGCGCGGACCGGCGCACCGAGCTGATGGCGCTGTCCTTCCAGGCCTCCACCGAGACGCTGATGGGCCACCCGGACGCCCCCGCGACCGTCAAGCGGGCGCTGAAGGAACCCCAGGACCCGTACGTGGCCTGCCACCACAACGGCGCCGGTTCGGCCCGGTTCCGGTGGCTGATCATGAGCGACCAGCTGCCCGAGGCGCGGGCGACCATCACCGCGCTGCTGCGCGAGGTGCGACGGCGCGGCATGGTCGAGAGCGAGGTGCACTTCCTGCGCTTCCTCGCCGACACCGAACTGCGCTCCGGGCACTGCGGCCGGGCCCTGGACCTGGCCCGCGAGAGCCTGCGGCTCGCCCGCGACTCCGGGATCGGCGAGGGCGCCTCGGCCATGCTCACCTCCCTCGCGGAGGCCTCCGCCGGCGACGTCGGCCGGGCGCTCGCCCTCGCCCGTGAGGCGGCCGACCACGCCGAGGTCGACGGCGACCAGATGTACCTCTCCCGGGCCCTGGCGGCCCTGGGCTACGCCCAGTTGGTGGCCGGCGACCCGGCGGCGACGGTCCGTTCGCTGCGCCGGGTGCGGGAGCTGGAGCAGGGCCTCGGCATCAACGACCCCGGGCGCGGCCGCTGGCACGGCGACCTCGCCGAGGCCCTGGTCCGCATCGGCGAACCGGGCGAGGCGCAGGACGTCATCGACACCACCCGGGTGCACGCGCTGCGGCTGGGACGGCAGAGCGTGCTGGCCGTACTCGACCGGGCCGAGGCGCTGGTCCGGGCCGCCCGCGGCGAACACGAGGCGGCACTCGTCAGGTTGGCGTCGGTGCAGGACCGGCTCGGCCGGCTCGGGTACGGCCTGGAGGAGGCCCGGGCCGCCTTCGCGCTGGCCCGGCTGCGCACCCAGGCCGCCGCCTCCCCCCGCACGGGCGGACATCCCCTGCCGGGTCCGGCGTCGTACGACGAGGCCGCCCGGCTGTTCCGGCGGTGCCGGGCGCTGCCGTGGCTGCGGCAGGTCGACGCGGCCGTAGCCGCCGGTCCCGCGGCGGCGGACCCGGCCCCGGTCGCGGCGCCGGTCGCGCTCGACGCGCTGGAGGGGCTGGCCGCGATGGAGCGTCAGGTCGCCTCGCTGGTGATGGAGGGCGCGACCAACCGGGAGATCGCGGGCCGCCTGTTCATCAGCGTCAAGACCGTCGAGGCGACCCTCACCCGGGTCTACCGGAAGCTGGGGATCCGGTCGCGGGTGGACATCGTCCGGCTTGCCGCGGGCCGCCGCACGACCTGACCCCACCTGGGTTCACGGAGCCCGACCGAGGGTTTTCCCTGCCCAACTCCCCTAGGGGGTTCCCCCATTGGGGGCTTTCACGTGTCGGCTCTAACTTTGGGGCGTGCCGCTCGCCGGACACACGGAGATCCGAACAACGGCGTCAGGGTCACCGTGCACCACCACCCGCGCGACCCCCCACCGGCAACTCCCCAAGGAGACCCATGTTCGGGCTCAACGCCGCCAAGAAGGCCGCCGCCGTCGCCGCGGCGACCGCTGCCGCCGCCACGACCGCGCTGCTCGCCGCCCCCACGGCCGTCGCCGCGCCCCAGCCGATCGTCGGCGGTACCACCACCACGACGACCTCGTACCCGTTCGTCATGCAGATCACGGATGCCTCGCAGACGCAGTTCTGCGGCGGCACGCTGGTCTCGCCCACGAAGGTCGTCACCGCCGCGCACTGCATGGTCGGTGAGACCACCAGCAGCGTGCGTGTCGTCGGCGGCCGTACCTATCGCAACGGCACCAACGGCACGGTCAGCAGAGTCAGCAAGATATGGATGCACCCGAGCTACCGGAGCGTCACCGAGGGCGACGACGTGGCCGTGCTGACGCTGTCGACGTCGATGCCGTACACGCCGGCGAAGTACGTCTCCTCCTCCCAGACCTCGGTGTACTCGGCCGGTACCACCGCCCGCATCCTCGGCTGGGGCGACACCTCCTCGAACGGCAGCGCCTCCAACCAGCTGCGCACCGCGACCGTACCGACCGTGTCCGACTCCAGTTGCGCAAGCTCCTACGGCTCCGACTTCGTGCGGAGCGACATGGTGTGCGCCGGAAAGACCTCCGGCGGCGTGGACACCTGCCAGGGCGACAGCGGCGGTCCCCTGCTCATCGGGGGCGTCCTGGCAGGCATCACTTCCTGGGGCGAGGGCTGCGCCCTGGCCGGCTACCCGGGTGTCTACACCCGGCTGACCACCTTCTCGAACCTGGTCACGACGCAGGTCAACTCGTGACCGTCACTAGCTCCTGAGTATCCCTCAGGTGACATGCCAGGGGGGGGGGGGGGGGGGGGGGGGGGGGGGGGGGGGGGGGGGGGGGAGGGGTGGGGGGGGGGGGGGGAGGGAAG
>NZ_JBVIPD010000019.1:0-150705 GCF_055578235.1 Streptomyces sp. NPDC033136 | reverse complement strand
ATTCGCAGCTTGGCTGGGTCATCCCGGTGGAGATCACGTTCTACGATGACCGCTCCTTCACCTCCCCCACCCCCCCCCCCCCTCCCCCCCCCCCCCCCCTTCCTCCCCCCCCCCCCCCCCCCCCCCCCCCCCCCCCCCCCCCCCCCCCCCTCTCCATGTCGCCGTCCGGGCCACCGTCCGGGTCCGGCCGTCCAGCCGGGCGGCCACGGACGGCGCGCCGCCTACGTCCGTACGGCGCCGAAGCGGATGTCGTACGCGGACTCCGGGTTCTGGCCGCGACTGCCGCTGCGGGCCCGAGTTCCCGTGGCGGGCTGGCGGGCCGCGGCTCCGGAGGGGGATGGCTCCGGCCTCGGGGGCCGGGCTCGGCCGGTTCTCGTCGGGCGGTTCTCGTCGGGCGGGTCGAACGTTCAGGCGGGCGGGAGGCGCCCAAGCCGTCGCCGCCGTCGCCGTCGCCGTCGCCGAACGGTCGTTCCTCGGACCGGGCGCCGGCCCCGCCCTCAGGCGGCGGGACCGGCACGGACGGTGCCCGACCCGCCGGTGCCGCCGCCGGAGGCCAGGCGCAGGTACGCGGTGATGTGCTTGCCCACGGCGTGGGGAGCGACGGCGACCCTGCTGCTGACCGTGTGCACGACGTGCATGCCGTGCCCGCCGAAGCGGTACCGGTCCTGCTCTCTCACCACGGGAATCCGGGCCGAGGTGTCCCACACGGTGATGGCCAGTTCCTCGTCGGACATCTGCAGGATCATCCCGCAGGGGCCGGGAGCGTGCCGGATCGCGTTGGTGATCAGCTCGCTGACGACCAGCTCTGCGTCGATGGCCGGCGGGGGCGGCACGGGGGTACGGCCGGTACGCGGGGCGTGGGCGAGGAGAGCGTGCAGGACCCGGCGCGCCTCGAACGAGCAGGCAGCGTCCTCGGCCCAGACCGCGCCGAATCTCAGGGGGGCCCGCTCGGGCACGCCCGGCCCATCCACCGCCTGCTTCATAAGCGGGATGACCATGCGGGGCTCTTTCGTAGGAGTTCGGCGGAATTGCCGCCGTACGCATACCCGGGCCCGGGCCCCCCACACCGGCGGCGGGGCGTCAGTCGTCGTCCGCCGTCGGTTCTCTTCCCGCATTTCGCGGTCCTCCTCCTGCCGCTTCCGTTCCTCCTCGGCGGCCCTGCGCCGCCCTCCCCGGGGTGGGTCACCAGGCGGCCGGTATCCTGGACGCGCTGTCACCCCCCGGTGGCGACACGGCGGTGGGGCCCGCCGTACCCAACCGTGACCACGACGGTCGCCAACGGTCCCTACCTGACCTTCCCGCGTGCCCGCACGCGGTCCGAGCCGATCAGGTAGGAGCCTGAACGCCGTGCACCCCGACCACCCCGAACCCACCGCGCCGGTCGCCGGCTGGGCGGCGGAGCCCGTCCACCCGGACACCGCCGTGGACCCGTGGCCCCCACGGAAGGCCCCCGGCCCGAGGCGCCGGCAGGCCGAGATCCTCTTCGCCGTCGCCGTCGGGGGTGCCCTCGGGGCCTGCGCCCGCTACGGCGCCACCCTGCTCTGGCCTACGGGCCCGGGCACCTTCCCGTGGACCACGTTCTGGGTCAACGTCAGCGGCAGCGCCGCCATGGGCGTCCTGATGGTGCTGATCACCGAGCGGACCACCGCCCACCCCCTGGTCCGGCCGTTCCTCGGCACCGGCGTCCTCGGCGGCTACACCACGTTCTCCACCTACGCCGTCGACACCACCGGCCTCCTCGACCACGGCCGCGCCGCCACCGCGCTGCTCCACCTCACCGCCACTCTCGCGGCCGCGCTGCTCGCCGTGTGGGCCGGGGCCGGGCTCACCCGGCTGGTCGCCCTGCCGCGCCCGGCCAGGACGGGGGACGACACGTGAACTGGCTCATGATCATCGCCGGCGCCATGGTCGGCGCGCCCCTGCGCTACCTGACCGACCGCGCGGTCCAGGCCCGGCACGACAGGCTCTTCCCCTGGGGCACCTTCACCGTGAACCTCGCCGCCTGCTCCGCGCTCGGCTTCCTCACCGGCGCCGCCACCGCCACGACCGTGCCGACCGCCCTCCAGCACCTGATCGGCCCGGGTCTGTGCGCGTCGCTGAGCACCTACTCCACCTTCTCCTTCGAGACCGTCCGGCTGGCCGAGACGGGCGCGGGGCGGGTCGCCGCGGCCAACGTGATCCTCAGCGTCGTCGCCGGGCTGGCCGCGGCCCTGCTCGGCGGAGCGCTGGCGGACGCCGTGCTGCGGTGACGGGGCCGCGTGCTCGTGGTGGGTTCCGTGGCAGGGTCAGGCGCGGGTCGTCCCGTCCACCGGCGCGGCGTACGGCGGTGGGGTGCGCCGGAGCTGCCCGCGCGGGCGTCGCGCCGGGCGGCTGTCAGCCCCTGCCGTCGCGGCCGTGTGCGGGATCCGAGCGCGTTCCGCTCGTCTGAACGGCCGGCTCCCGGTCCCGCTCCGCAGCCTGCCCGCCGTTCTGGTGGCGCAGGCGCACCTCGACCTGGCCGTCGGTGATCCGCGTCTCGAAGGAGGGCTGGGGCGCGGTGGCCGGGCCGCGTACGTTCCAGCCGTCGGAGAGACGGAAGACGCTGCCGTGCCACGGGCACTGGACGCATCCGTCGGCGACGGTGCCCTCGGCGAGCGGTCCCGCGAGGTGGCTGCACCGCTCGGCCAGCGCGTGGATCTCCCCGCCGGTCTCGCGCACCACCAGCACCGGCACGTCGTCCACGCTGCGCCGCACCGGCTCGCCGGCCGGGAACTCGTCCACGGCTCCGACGCGGTGCCAGCCCGCCGAGACGACGTGCGGGACCTCTTCGGCGTGGTTGGCGCCGGACGCCTGCCGGTAGGCCAGGTGGCCACCGAGCATGCCGCCGGCTCCGACCGCTGTCAGCCCCAGGAAACCGTAGGCCCGGCCCGCCGCCTCGCGTCCCTTGACGCGGTAGGCGAGCGACGTCGCGTACAGGCCGACGGCGGCGATGTTGGACAGGGCGTGCACCAGCCCGACGCGCTGCTGCTGACGGTGCAGTTCAGCCCAGTCGACCCAGCCCGCGAGGGCCGCGGGACCCGCGGTGGCCAGCCCGACCCCGACCAGCAGCCGCGACGCGCGGGAACGGCCGGGCCGCAGGTCGAGGACCGCCGCCGACAGCCAGCTGCCGACCGGCACCTGCACCATCAGCGGGTGCACCGGATGCCCCAGCCACCGGCCGTGCAGCAGGTCCCGGCCCCGTCCCAGCGGCAGGGCCCGCACGCGTTTGCGCAGGGTATCGATCACCGCGTCGGCCCCGGGCTCGCGCTCCAGGCGGTCCAGCAGCCGCAGAATCCGGTTCTGCCGCATCAGGCGGCGGCGTGGCATGGTGCTCATGTCCGGCCGAGTCCCCACCGGCAGGGGAAGGCAAACGGCACGGCCGACGGCGGTCCACGTCGGCGGCCCGGCCGGATGACCTGGCCCGGGTGGAGTACGACGGGCCCGGCCGGGGTGGGGCGGGCAGCACCGTGAGGGCGGGGGCTCGTGCGGGGGACGGCGGCTGGGGACGGCGGCCCGCCGGCGCCTCCTCGCGCCGCGCGGCCGGCCCCGCGGCCCGGCCCCCTGCGCGCGAACGGCTCCGCCTGGCACGTCCGGCAGCGCTGGACGCTCCGGCCGCCACCACGCAGTCGAGCGGCCGCGTCCCGTACTCTCCTCGCATCCGCTCGAACCGGGCGCCACGTGCCCGCCTCCGCAGCGCACCGGGAACCGTCGGAAACGCGGCGGCACCACCCCCCTGCGGGCGGGGAGAGCGAGGTCACAGTCAGGGCGAGGGAAAGGTCACAGCCGTGACCTCTGCTGCTCGTTCGTGTCCGTGACCTAGCATCCGAGCATGACGGTCCTGCCTGACGACGGGCTTGAACTGGCCGGCGAGTTCCCTGACGTGCCCCATGAGCAGTGGCAGCGCCTTGTGGCGGGTGTGCTGCGCAAATCGGGCAAGGACGTCGAGGGCGCCGAGGCCGAGGAAGCCCTGTCCACCGCGTTGGAGGACGGGTTGCGCACCCGCCCCCTCTACACCGCCCGTGACTCCGCCCCCGAGCCTGGCCTCCCCGGGTTCGCCCCCTTTGTGCGCGGCGGCCGTGCCGAGGGGAACACGGTCGGCGGCTGGGACGTACGGCAGCGGCACACGGCGGCCGACCGCGACGCGGTGCTCGCGGACCTGGAGAACGGTGTCACGTCCGTCTGGCTGACGGTCGGGGGCGGCGGCATCCCGGTGCCGGAGCTCGGCCGGGTCCTCGACGGTGTCTATCTCGATCTGGCCGCCGTCGTCCTCGACGCGGGGCGTGATGCCGAGCCCGCCGCACGGGAGTTGCTGCGGCTGTACGAGGAGCGGGGCGTCGCCCGGGACGCGGCGCGCGGGAACCTGGGCGCGGATCCGCTCGGGTACGAGGCCCGTACCGGGCAGTCGGGTGACGTGGCACCGGTCGCGGAACTCGCCCGCCTGTGCGCCGAGGAGTACCCGGGGCTGCGGGCGCTGACCGCGGACGCGCTGCCGTACCACGAGGCCGGTGGTTCGGCCGCCCAGGAGCTGGGTTGCTCGCTGGCCACCGCGGTGGCGTATCTGCGGGAGCTCACCCGGGCCGGGCTGAGCGTCGAACAGGCCTGTGGACAGCTGGAGTTCCGGTACGCCGCGACCGCCGACCAGTTCCTGACGATCGCCAAGCTGCGGGCCGCGCGCCGGCTGTGGGCGAGGGTGGCCGAGGTCTGCGGCGCCCCGCGCGCGGGGGCGCAGCTCCAGCACGTCGTGACGTCGCCGGTCATGATGACGCGCCGCGACCCGTGGGTGAACATGCTGCGCACGACGATCGCCACCCTGGCCGCCGGGGCGGGCGGCGCCGACGCGGTCACCGTGCTGCCCTTCGACCACGCCCTCGGGCTGCCGGACGCGTTCGCGCGCCGCATCGCCCGCAACACCTCGACGATCCTCATCGAGGAGTCGCATCTGGCCCGGGTCATCGACCCGGCGGGCGGCTCCTGGTACGTCGAGCGGCTCACCGACGAACTCGCCCACGCCGGCTGGGAGTTCTTCCAGCGGATCGAGCGGCTCGGCGGCATGGCGGCCGCCCTGCGGTCCGGGGACCTCGCGCGGGACCTCGCCGAGACCTGGCAGGCCCGCACCGGCAGGCTGGCCAAGCGCCGCGAACCCGTCACCGGTGTCAGCGAGTTCCCGTACCTGGCGGAGAAGCCGGTCGTCCGTGCGGACGCGCCCGGGCAGCCGTCCGGCGGGCTGCCGCGCGTACGCCGTGACGAGGCGTACGAGACGCTGCGCGCCCGCTCCGACGCCCACCTCACCGCGACCGGCGCCCGGCCACGGATCTATCTCGCCGCGCTCGGCCCGGCCGCCGCCCACACCGCACGCCTCACCTTCGCCTCGAACCTCTTCCAGGCCGGCGGCATCGAGCCGGTCACCGAGGGCACGTTCGAGGAGAGCGGCGCGGCGGAGGCCGTGCTGTGCTCCAGCGACGCCCTGTACGAGGAGCGGGCGGCGGAGGCGGCCGCCGGACTGCGGTCGGCCGGCGCCTCGCACGTGTTCCTCGCCGGGCGGCCCGGGGAGTACCCCGGTGTCGACGCGTACGTCTTCGCGGGCTGCGACGCCGTGGCCGTGCTGTCCGCGACCCTCGACCGCATGGGAGTGTCCTGATGACCGCCCCTTCCGGCCCGTCCGTCCCCGACTTCTCCGGGATCGAGCTGGGCACCCCGGCCGCCGACGGCACCCCCGACGAGTGGCGCTCGGCGCTCAAGAACGCCTCCGGCGGGGACGACCTGCTGTGGGAGACCCCGGAGGGCATCGCGGTCAAGCCGCTGTACACCGGCCGTGACCTGGAGGGCCTGGACTTCCTGGACACGCGCCCGGGCGCGGCGCCGTATCTGCGCGGCCCGTACCCGACGATGTACGTCAACCAGCCCTGGACGATCCGCCAGTACGCCGGCTTCTCCACGGCCGAGGAGTCCAACGCCTTCTACCGGCGCAACCTCGCGGCCGGGCAGAAGGGTCTGTCGGTCGCCTTCGACCTGCCCACGCACCGGGGCTACGACAGTGACCACCCGCGCGTCACCGGTGACGTCGGCATGGCGGGCGTGGCCATCGACTCGATCTACGACATGCGGCAGCTGTTCGACGGGATCCCGCTGGACAGGATGACCGTGTCGATGACGATGAACGGTGCCGTGCTGCCGGTGCTGGCGCTGTACATCGTCGCCGCCGAGGAACAGGGCGTGCCGCCTGCGATGCTGGCCGGGACCATCCAGAACGACATCCTCAAGGAGTTCATGGTCCGCAACACCTACATCTATCCGCCGAAGCCGTCGATGCGGATCATCTCCGACATCTTCGCCTTCACCTCGCAGCGGATGCCGCGCTACAACTCCATCTCCATCTCCGGCTACCACATCCAGGAGGCGGGCGCGACGGCCGACCTGGAGCTGGCGTACACGCTCGCGGACGGCGTGGAGTACATCCGGGCGGGCCGTGAAGCGGGCCTGGACGTGGACGCGTTCGCGCCGCGGCTGTCGTTCTTCTGGGCGATCGGCATGAACTTCTTCATGGAGGTCGCCAAGCTGCGGGCGGCGCGCCTGCTGTGGGCGAAGCTGGTGCGGCAGTTCGATCCGCAGAACGCCAAGTCCCTCTCCCTGCGCACCCATTCGCAGACCTCGGGCTGGTCGCTGACCGCGCAGGACGTGTTCAACAACGTGACGCGCACCTGCGTCGAGGCGATGGCGGCGACGCAGGGACACACGCAGTCGCTGCACACCAACGCCCTCGACGAAGCGCTCGCCCTGCCGACCGACTTCTCGGCGCGCATCGCCCGCAACACGCAGCTGCTGCTCCAGCAGGAGTCCGGCACGAACCGCGTGATCGACCCGTGGGGCGGCAGCGCGTACGTGGAGAAGCTGACGTACGACCTCGCCCGGCGGGCCTGGCAGCACATCCAGGAGGTCGAGGCCGCGGGCGGCATGGCCAAGGCCATCGACGCGGGCATCCCCAAGCTGCGCATCGAGGAGGCCGCGGCCCGCACACAGGCCCGGATCGACTCGGGCCGGCAGCCGGTCATCGGCGTCAACAAGTACCGCGTCGAGACCGACGAGCAGATCGACGTCCTCAAGGTCGACAACTCCTCGGTGCGGACGCAGCAGATCGAGAAGCTGCGGCGGCTGCGGGCGGAGCGGGACGAGACGGTCTGCCGGGACGCGCTGGACGCGCTGACCCGGGCCGCCGGGGGCGAGGGCAACCTGCTGGAGCTGGCGGTGCACGCGGCCCGCGCCAAGGCCACCGTCGGTGAGATCTCCGACGCCCTGGAGAAGGTGTACGGGCGGCACGCGAGCCAGATCCGTACCATCACCGGCGTGTACCGCAACGAAGCCGGAGAGTCCCCGTCCGTGGATCGCACCCGCACGCTCGTGTCCGGCTTCGAGGAGGCCGAGGGCCGCCGGCCGCGCATCCTGGTCGCGAAGATGGGCCAGGACGGCCACGACCGCGGCCAGAAGGTGATCGCCACCGCCTTCGCCGACCTCGGCTTCGACGTGGACGTCGGCCCGCTGTTCCAGACGCCCGCCGAGGTGGCCCGGCAGGCCGTCGAGGCGGACGTGCACATCGTCGGCGTCTCGTCGCTGGCGGCCGGTCACCTCACCCTCGTTCCGGCGCTGCGCGAGGCGCTGGCCGAGGAGGGGCGCGAGGACATCATGGTCGTGGTGGGCGGGGTGATCCCGCCGCAGGACGTGCCGACGCTGCTTCAGATGGGCGCGGCGGCGGTCTTCCCGCCGGGGACGGTGATCCCGGACGCGGCGTACGACCTGGTGAAGCGACTGTCGGACGGCCTCGGGCACGAGCTGTGATCGATGTCGACGCGTTTGTGAAGGGCGTGCTCGACGGGAAGCGGGCGATCGTCGCCCGCGCCATCACGCTCGTCGAGTCGACCCGGCCCCAGCACCGGGTACTGGCCCAGGAGTTGCTGACCGCGCTGCTGCCGCACAGCGGCCGGGCCCGGCGGATCGGGGTCAGCGGGGTGCCCGGCGTCGGCAAGTCGACGTTCATCGACGCGTTCGGCACGCTGCTGACGTCGCTCGGGCACCGGGTGGCGGTGCTGGCCGTCGACCCGTCCTCCAGCCGTACGGGCGGCTCGATCCTGGGTGACAAGACCCGGATGGAACGCCTGGCGGTGGACCCGGCGGCGTTCGTGCGCCCCTCCCCCACCGCCGGCACGCTCGGCGGGGTCGCCAAGGCCACGCGTGAGTCGATCGTGGTGATGGAGGCGGCCGGTTACGACGTGGTCCTGGTCGAGACGGTCGGCGTCGGCCAGTCCGAGACCGCCGTCGCGAACATGGTCGACTCCTTCCTGCTGCTCACCCTCGCCCGCACGGGCGACCAGTTGCAGGGCATCAAGAAGGGCGTCCTGGAGCTGGCCGACGTGATCGCCGTGAACAAGGCGGACGGCCCGCACGAGCGCGACGCCCGTGCCGCCGCGCGGGAACTGGCGGGCGCGCTGCGGCTGATGCACGGCAAGGACGCGTTCTGGACACCGCCCGTGCTGAGCTGCAGCGCCCGCGAGTCGGCGGGTCTGGACACGGTGTGGGAGCGCCTGGAACAGCACCGCACCCTGCTGGACTCCACCGGCCGTCTCACCGCCAAGCGCCGGGACCAGCAGGTCGACTGGACCTGGACCATGGTCCGCGACGAACTCCTCGGCCGCCTGCACGCCGATCCGGCGGTGCGGGCGCTGGCGCCGGTGCTGGAGCAGCGGGTCAGGGAGGGCGAGCTGACGCCGACGCTGGCCGCCGAGCGGATCCTCGGCGCGCTCGGCAGCGGCTCCGAGGCGGCGGGTTCCTGAACCGGAGGACAACCGGAACGGCGATTCCGCATATCCGGCTTGCATGACTATGCAAAGTGATACATACTCTTTCTATGTCCAAGGTCCTCACCTCCCTGCCCGCCGGCGAGCGCGTCGGCATCGCCTTCTCGGGCGGCCTCGACACCTCCGTCGCGGTCGCGTGGATGCGCGACAAGGGCGCCGTGCCATGCACCTACACCGCCGACATCGGCCAGTACGACGAGCCCGACATCGCCTCGGTGCCCGGCCGTGCCCAGACCTACGGCGCCGAGATCGCGCGTCTGGTCGACTGCCGTGCGGCCCTGGTCGAGGAAGGCCTGGCCGCGCTGACCTGCGGGGCGTTCCACATTCGCTCGGGCGGGCGGGCGTACTTCAACACCACCCCGCTCGGCCGCGCGGTCACCGGCACGCTGCTGGTCCGGGCGATGCTCGAGGACGACGTCCAGATCTGGGGCGACGGCTCGACCTTCAAGGGCAACGACATCGAGCGGTTCTACCGCTACGGCCTGCTCGCCAACCCACACCTGCGGATCTACAAGCCCTGGCTGGACGCGGCCTTCGTGACCGAGCTCGGCGGCCGCAAGGAGATGTCGGAGTGGCTGCTCGCCCACGGGCTGCCCTACCGCGACAGCACGGAGAAGGCGTACTCCACCGACGCCAACATCTGGGGCGCCACCCACGAGGCGAAAACCCTGGAGCACCTGGACACCGGCGTGGAGACCGTCGAGCCGATCATGGGCGTGCGGTTCTGGGACCCCGAGGTCGAGATCGCCACCGAGGACGTGACGATCGGCTTCGACCAGGGCCGCCCCGTGACGATCAACGGCAAGGAGTTCCCCTCCCCCGTCGACCTGGTGATGGAGGCCAACGCCATCGGCGGCCGGCACGGCCTGGGCATGTCGGACCAGATCGAGAACCGGATCATCGAGGCCAAGAGCCGCGGCATCTACGAGGCGCCCGGCATGGCCCTGCTGCACGCGGCCTACGAGCGCCTCGTCAACGCCATCCACAACGAGGACACCCTCGCCCAGTACCACACCGAGGGGCGGCGGCTGGGCCGGCTGATGTACGAGGGCCGCTGGCTGGACCCGCAGGCGCTGATGATCCGCGAGTCGCTGCAGCGCTGGGTCGGCGCGGCCGTCACCGGCGAGGTGACGCTGCGGCTGCGGCGCGGTGAGGACTACTCGATCCTCGACACCACGGGCCCGGCGTTCAGCTACCACCCGGACAAGCTGTCCATGGAGCGCACCGAGGACTCCGCTTTCGGTCCGGTCGACCGGATCGGCCAGCTCACCATGCGCAACCTCGACATCGCCGACTCCCGCGCCAAGCTGGAGCAGTACGCCGGCATCGGCCTGATCGGCACCGGCAGCCCCACCATCGGCGCCTCCCAGGCCGCCGCGACCGGGCTGATCGGCACCATGCCGGAGCTGCCGCAGGGCGGCGCCCAGGCCATCGCCTCCCGCGGCGAGGTCTCGGAGGAGGACGCGTGGCTGGACCGCGCGGCGATGGAGTCCGGCACGGACTGACCAGTTGCCACAGCACGACGAAAGGCCGGCTCGACACCGTCGAGCCGGCCTTTCGTCGTGCCCGGGGCCTGCCGCGTAGCGGCCGCCCGCTGTTCAGCGGGACGTGCCGGCCATCTCCGGGACCGGCGCGTCGAGGGCGTCGAGGCCGCGCAGGATGTCCTCCACGCGCTGCTTGGCGTCGCCGAAGAGCATCTGCGTGTTCTCCCGGAAGAACAGCGGGTTCTGCACGCCCGCGTAACCGGCGGCCATGGACCGCTTGAAGACGACCACGTGGGCGGCCTCCCACACGTGCAGCACCGGCATGCCCGCGATGGGGCTGGCCGGGTTGTCGGTGGCGGCCGGGTTGACGGTGTCGTTGGCGCCGATGACCAGGACGACCGAGGTGGCGGCGAAGTCGTCGTTGATCTCGTCCATCTCCAGGACGATGTCGTACGGCACGTTCGCCTCGGCGAGCAGCACGTTCATGTGCCCGGGCAGCCGGCCGGCGACGGGATGGATGCCGAAGCGCACCTCGACGCCCCGCTCGCGCAGCTTGCGGGCCAGTTCGGCGACCGGGTACTGGGCCTGGGCGACGGCCATGCCGTAGCCCGGCGTGATGATCACCGAGGTGGCGTCGCGGAGCAGTTCGGCGGTCTCCTCGGCGTTGATCTCCCGGTGCTCGCCCTGCTCGCCGTCGTCGGCGGCGGCGGCCGGGGTTCCGAAGCCACCCGCGATGACCGAGAGGAAGGAGCGGTTCATCGCCTTGCACATGATGTACGACAGGTAGGCACCGGAGGAGCCGACCAGCGCGCCGGTGACGATGAGCAGGTTGTTGGCGAGCAGGAAGCCCGAAGCCGCCGCCGCCCAGCCGGAGTAGCTGTTGAGCATGGAGACGACCACCGGCATGTCACCGCCGCCGATGGAGGCGACCAGGTGCGCGCCGAGAGCGAGGGCGATCACGGTGACGGCGATGAGCAGGCCCATGCCGGGCCGTGCGACGAACGCCCCCGTCAGCGCGACGAACGCGACGAGCGCGCCCACGTTGAGGACGTGCTTGCCCGGCAGCGTGAGCGGGCGGGAGTTGATGCGCGCCGAGAGCTTCAGGTACGCGACGACGGAACCGGTGAAGGTGACGGCGCCGATGAACACCCCGATGAACACCTCGGCGTGATGGATGGCCAGCAGCGAACCGGAGAGCTCGGCGTCGACGTCCAGGTAGCCGTTCCAGCCGACGAACGCGGCGGCGAGGCCGACGAGGCTGTGCATGATGGCGATCAGCTCCGGCATGCCCGTCATCTCGACGACCCGGGCCCGCCACAGTCCGATGCCGGCGCCGACGGCCGTGGCGACGGCGATCAGCACGAGCCCGGTGGCGGTGATGCTGCGGGAGGCGAGACCGACGGTGGCGGCCAGGGCGACGACCATGCCCGCGATGCCCCAGACGACCCCCGAACGGGACGTCTTGTGCTGGGAGAGGCCGGCGAGGCTGAGGATGAACAGCAGCGCGGCGACGACGTAGGCGGCCTGGGCGGCCGTGTCTGTGGTCATCCCTGATCAGCCCTTCGAGAACATGCCGAGCATGCGGCGGGTCACGGCGAATCCGCCGAAGATGTTGATGGTCGCCAGCAGGATCGCGGCGAACGACAGCACGGTGACGGCGGTGTTCCCGTGCCCGATCTGCAGCAGCGCACCGACGACGACGATGCCGGAGATGGCGTTGGTGACCGACATCAGCGGGGTGTGCAGCGCGTGGTGCACGTTGCCGATGACGTAGAAGCCGATGACGATCGCCAGGACGAACACCGTGAAGTGGCCGAGGAGTTCACTCGGTGAGAAGGCCGTCACCAGGAACAGCGCGAGCGCTCCGGCGGCGACCAGGGCGTACGAGGACCAGGCCGGGCGGGCGGCCTTCGTCCGGGCCTCGGAAGGGGCCACCGGTTCCGGCTCCTTCGCCGCGCTCGGGGCGGGTGCGGCGGATACCTGGACCGGGGGCGGCGGCCAGGTCTTCTCGCCGTCGCGGACCACGGTCATGGAGCGCTGGACCACGTCGTCGAAGTCCAGGACGAGCCGGCCGTCCTTGCCGGGGGTGAGCAGCTTCATCAGGTTGACGAGGTTGGTGCCGTACAGCTGCGAGGCCTGGGCGGGGAGCCGGCCGGGCAGGTCGGTGTAGCCGATGATCGTCACGTCGTTGTCGGTGACGACGGCCTTTCCGGCGACCGTGCCCTCGACGTTGCCGCCCTGGGCCGCGGCCATGTCGACGATCACGCTGCCGGGCTTCATGCGCGCCACGTCCTCGGCGGTGATCAGCCTCGGCGCGGGGCGCCCCGGGATGAGCGCGGTGGTGATGACGATGTCGACGTCGGCGGCCTGCTCGGCGTAGAGCTGCGCGGCGAGCCGGTTGTAGTCGTCCGAGGTGGCCTTGGCGTAGCCGTCGGTGCTCGCCTCCTGCTCGACGCCCACCATGAGGAACTCCCCGCCCAGGGAGCGCACCTGCTCGGCGACCTCGGGCCGGGGGTCGGTGGCGCGGACCACGGCGCCGAGGCTGCGGGCCGCGCCGATCGCCGCGAGCCCGGCCACGCCGGCGCCGGCCACCAGCACCTTGGCGGGCGGCACCTTGCCGGCGGCCGTCACCTGGCCGGTGAAGAAGCGGCCGAAGGCGTGCGCGGCCTCGACGACGGCCCGGTATCCGGCGATGTTCGCCATCGAGCTGAGGACGTCCAGGGACTGGGCGCGCGAGATGCGCGGGACGGCGTCCATGGCCAGCACGGTGACCGGACGCCGTGCCAGTTCCTCGACCAGTTCGGGGTTGAGGGCGGGGCTGATCAGCGCGATCAGGGTCGCCCCGTCGCGCAGCCGGCCGATCTCCTCGCTGGAGGGGCCGTTGACCTTGAGCAGGACCTCCGCCTGCCACGGGTCGCCGAGCCGGGCTCCCGCCTCCTCGTAGGCCGCGTCGGAGAAGCGGGACGAGGCCCCCGCTCCCGGTTCGACCACCACGTCGTACCCGAGCGCGACAAGTCTCCCCACGGTGGCCGGCGTGGCCGCCACCCTGGTCTCGCCCGCAGTGGACTCGGCGGGTACGCCGATCCGCTGGGGTTCAGGTTCCGCTGGGACCATCGTCTGCCTCTCCTCGTCGTTCCGGTGCCTGCACTGCTTGGTGCCCGCATCCTGCACGCTCGACGCCGAGTACGGGGCGGGCCGTGGTCACATGGCCGGAGAGGCTGTCCTCACACGCCCGGGGGGTTGCCTTGGAGCGCGTTCGGGGGTATCCGTGTGCCGCCCGGGACGCATGAGTCCGGTGATGCGTCCGGGGAAGACGGGGTGCAGACTGAGGCTGTGAGCGATACGCGCCCGGGGCGCGGGACCGCGTCCCCCTCCCGAACCGCGCCGCAGCAGACCGTGGCGCTGGCGGCGATGATGTTCGCCGTCGCCATGACCTTCATCGACCAGACGATCGTGTCCATCGCGGCCCCCGACATCGTCCGCGAACTGGATCTGTCGTCCTCCGGCATGCAGTGGGTGATCAACGCCTACCTGCTGTCCCTCGCGGCGTTCTTCGCCCTCGGCGGGCGCCTGGCGGACCTCTACGGGCCGCGCCGGGTCGTCGTGTCGGGCACGCTGGTGTTCGTCATCTCGTCGGTGCTGTGCGGCTGTGTCCCCGAGGGGGGCGCCGCGCAGACCTGGCTGACCGTGTTCCGCGCCACCCAGGGGCTGGGGGCGGCGCTGCTCTTCCCCGCGGCCCTCGCCGTGGTGGTGGCGGTGTTCCCGGTGGAGCGGCGCGGCCGTGCCCTGGCCCTGTTCTTCGGCGTCACCGGCGCGCTGACCGCCCTCGGCCCGCTGCTGGGCGGCTGGCTCACGGAGTGGACCTGGCGGGCCGTCTTCTGGGTCAACGTCCCCGTGGCGATCGTGGCGTTGGTCCTCACCGCGATGGCGCGCGTCCCCGACCGGCGGCGGTCCGGCACCCTGGACGTCCGCGGCGCCGCCCTGATCGTGGTCGGCATGGGACTGAGCGTCCTCGGGTTCCAGCAGGCGTTCTCCTGGGGCTGGGACAGCTGGGCGACCTGGGTGTGCGTCGCGGGCGGTCTCACGGTGCTGTCCGGATTCGTCCGCTTCGAGCGCCGGGTGCGGCATCCGCTGATCGACCTGCGGGTGTTCCGGGACAAGGCGTTCACCGTGGACGCGGCGGTGCTGTTCTTCTCGATGCTCGCCTTCGTCCCGGTGTTCTTCTTCAGCTCGGTCTACGCCCAGGTGTCCCTGAGCGCCTCACCGAACCAGGCGGCCCTGTTCCTGCTGTACTTCTTCGCGGGCTTCGCGATCGCCTCGCAGTGGGGCGGCCGGATCCTCGACAGGCAGGGGGCGCGCCCGGCCCTGAAACTGGGCACGGCCGTGGGCTGTGTCGGATTCGCCCTGTGGGCGAACAAGCTCACCGACCTGTCCATGCACGACCAGTGGCCCTACGCCGCCCTGGCCGGGGCCGGGATCGGTTTCGTCCTGGCGCCGGCCTCCACGGACGCCGTCAACCGGGCCATCGGCGCCTCGTACGGCGAGGTCACCGGTATCACCCAGACCGTGCGCAACTACGCGGCGAGCGTGGGCCTGGCCGTCTACGGCACGATCCTGACCCACGTGACGACCGGCAACGTGATGAACACCCTGGAGTCGCGGGGCATGTCCGCCGACGACGCGAGCACCGTCGCCCGCGACATCACAGAGTCGGTCACGGGCAACGGCGACTCCCGGCCGCCCACCGGCACGGGCCCCGCCGCCGAGGCGACCCGGGACGCGATGTCCGCGATCCGCATGGACTTCGCCGAGGCCAACCAGTGGGTGTTCTACGGCATGGCCGTCGCCCTGGGTCTCGGCTTCCTGTGCGCCCTGCGCCACCCGGGCGGCAGGGTGGACGCGACCTCGCCGGGGGAGGAACCGGTGGTGCGGTCCGGATGAGGGCCGCCCGCGGGTCAGGACGACCAGCTCGTCGCGGACCGCGGAGACCGGAGCGGTCAGGAAGGGGTGGACGCCCGCGGGCCGGAACGCCACCCACACGACGGCCCGCTGCTGCGCCGGGTCGATCAGTGCCGGCTCCGTGTACGGCCCGTGCACGGCGGCGCCCCGGGTACGCCGGTCCGCGCCTCGCAGCGGGGAGGAGGACAGGGCGTCCCCGTCGAGGTTGACCAGCAACTGCGACCCGCCCGTCGGCAGGGCCAGCTCCGCGGAGTGCGCGAACCGTCCCTCGGCATAACCCATCGCGCCGATCAGCGGCACCAGGGCGCGTACCGACGGCCGGACCGTGAGCGAGACGGGCGCCTCATCCGCCGTACGAGCCATACGTCCAGCGTACGGCCGGGCGACGCCGGTACGGGCTGCTAGACCGCCAGCCACACCGCCCGGTCCGGTGCCGGCACTCGGCCCTCGACCGGTCCGTCGGCCAGCAGGAGCGCGGAGTGCTCGAGCAGTTCGTACGGCTCGGTGGAGAGGTTGACCACGCAGGCGCATGATGTCGTGGCCGGACAGGCCCCAGGTGGCCGGTGCGCCCACCGCGCCCAGCATGCCGAGGGAGTCGTCGATGACCGCCCGCAGGACCGTGCGCGGCACCTCGTGCTGCCGACCCAGGTGATCCCCGGGAGCACCACCGCCCCGTCTCCCGACCCGCGCAGTGCGCCGGACTCCCCACTGCCACCGGGCTGGAGGAAATCGCCGCACGCCGACGGCGCCCCCTGCCTAGACTCGGCCGAGACGAGGCGGGCTGCCGTATGACCACCGGACAGAACACGGTCGGAGGCGTCTTCAGCGCGGGAGCGGAGGAGTTCCACCGCTGGTCCGGGGCGCTGTGGGACCCGGTCGGCGAGGCCACGGCCGGCGGGGAGTCCGTGCTGGACGCCTGTTGCGGGGCCGGGGCGTCGGCGCTGCCGGCCGCGCGGGCGGTGGGTGCGGCGGGGCGGGTGGACGCCGTGGATCTGGCGGACGGGCTGCTGAGGATCGGTGAGCGCCGGGCGCGGGACGAGGGCCTGGAGAACATCCGCATCCACCACCACGACGTCACCTCGTGGCCCGTGCCCGGCGATGGCTACGACGTCGTGCAGTGCGCGCTCGGCGTGTTCTTCTTCCCGGACATGGACCGGGACGCCGCGGCGCTGACCCGGATGCTGCGTCCCGGTGGCCGGTTCGTCGTGACGGTCTGGGAGAAGGGCGCGCTCGACGGCTGGCGGTCGGCGCTCCGGGACGCGGTCCTGACGGAGCGCGACCTGCCCCGTCCGCCGCAGCGGGAGCAACTCGCCCGGATCGACACCGCCGGCACCCTCGCGGCCTGGCTGAAGAACCTCGGCGGAAGCGAACCACGGGTCGTCCGGCGGCGGTTCGACGCCCCGCTGTCCCCGGACACCGCCTGGGTCCTGGCCACCGGCAGCGGCACGCGCGGAATGCTCGCCGGGCTGTCACCGGCCGCCGTGGAGCGGGTGCGCGCCGAGTTCACCGCCCGGCTCGGCGTACGCGTCCCGACCGGTACGGCCCGCTTCTCCGGCTGAGCGTCCGGCCGGGCGGGGCTGTGGGCAGGAGGGGGTGGCCGGCCGGGGCCCGCACGGACCGCAGACGCCGCTCAGTTCGAGGGTGTGCTGCAGTTCCGTGAAGCCCGTGGCCTCGGCGAGCCGGGCGGCCCACTCCTCGACGGCCTCCGCGTCCACCGGCCGGCTGCGCCCGCAGCGGCGGCAGATGAGGTGGTGGCGGTGCTCCCCGGCCGGCCGCCCCAGATAGAGCCGCTCGCCGCCCTCGTCACGCACGACGTCGACGAGTCCGGCGCGGTCCAGTTCGCGCAACGTGCGATAGACGGTCGTGAGCCCGACGGTGCTGCCGGAGCCGGCCAGCAGCGCGTGCAGTTCCTGCGCGGAGACGAACTCACGGCAGCGGCCCAGGACATCGAGCACGGCCCGGCGCTGCCGGGTGCTGCGCAGGCCCGGCGTCGAGGCGCGCCCCGCGACCGGACCCTCCTCCGCTTCGCCCATCACGGGACTCCTCGTCGACCGGTGCGTCCGTCGGCACACCATGCTAGTTGAACATGGTTTTCACGTCGACGACCGTTTCGGCCCCTTCGCGCGCCGCCCTCGTTCAAACCGTTGACGAGTACATGAGCCCCACCTGTCTTCTGACCCACTCAAATGCGCGTAATGCCCTGATTGTCTTCCCGGTGGGCGGGCACTCAGGGCATGTGCAGACACATGAGCGGATGCGACCGGGCAGAGTTCTGCTGACCGGGTGGTTCAGCTTCCGGGACGGGGAGGCGACCGCCGGGGACGTACTGGCCCTGCGCCGGGTGGAGGACGTGCTGCGGGGAACCGGCATCCCCTACGACGTCGCCTGGAATCCCCGCTTCCGTCCGGAGGCACTGCATCTGGACCGGCTATGGCCCGAGGACTACACCCACCTGGTGTTCGTGTCCGGCCCGCTGTACGGGCCGCAGGTCGAGGAGCTGCACCGGCGGTTCGCGCACTGTGTGCGGATCGCGGTCGGCACCTCGGTCATCGACCCCGGCAGCACGGCCGTGACCGGCTTTGACCGGGTGCTGCCCCGGGACGGGCCCGACAGCGAGCCGGTGGAGGACCTGGCGGCCCGCGCCCCTCAGGTGCCCGCCCGGCCGGTGGTCGGGGTGATCCTGGCGCACGGGCAGGAGGAGTACGGGCGGCTGCGGCGGCACGGGCAGGTCGCCGAGGAGGTGACGCGCTGGCTGGCCACGAAGGACTGCGCCCGGCTGGAGCTGGAGACCCGGCTCGACACGCACGACTGGCATCTGAGCGCCACGCCCGCGCAGCTGCAGTCGGTGCTGGCCCGGCTGGACCTGGTCGTCACCGACCGGCTGCACGGGCTGGTCATCGCCCTGCGGGTCGGCACCCCGGTGCTGGCCGTCGACCCGGTGGCGGGCGGCGCGAAGCTGACCGCTCAGGCCCGCGCCTGCGGCTGGCCCGCGCTGGTGCCCGCCGAGCGGCTGGACGTGCGGCAGCTGGACCGCTGGTGGGACTGGTGTCTGACCGGCGGCCGGGTGACCGCGCGGCAGATCCGCGACGGGTTCCGGGAGGGCACCGTGCCGGACAGCGCGGACCGGCTCCTCGATGCGCTGGCCCGGCCGGTGGCCGGTTAGCTCCGGGAAGCCATGGGGCACCCGCTGGAACATCCGTCGCTGTACTTTCCCCGCCGCACTCCCCCGGGAGGAGTGACGGTCCGGCCCGTCCGGAAGGAGAGAGCGTGTCCATCGGCCGACTTCCCGATCACGAGCAGCGCATCCTCGAGGAGATGGAGCGCGCCCTGCGCCGCGACCGCCGCCTCGACCGCCGGCTGCGAACCCTGCGGCTGAGCCGCCTCCCCGAACCCGCTCACCTCCTGGCCCGCCTGGCCGCCTACCGCCCCCGTGTCCGGACCGTGGCGGTCCTGTTCGCGGTGTCGACCGGCCTGATGGTGGCCGGGGTCGTCACCTCCGAGCCGGGGGTGATCTGGGCGTTCGCCGCTCTGTGGCCCCTTACGCTGTTCGCCCTGTTCCGGCTGATGTGCCGGCGGCGCGGGAGCTGAGCGCCGGCGTCCGCGTTCCCCGACTCCGCCGCGGTGGAGGCCCTCCCCTCACGCGGGCCGGGCGCCGGGCAGTGCGTCCACGGCGCGCAGGACGTCGTCGGGGGTGATGCGCAGGAGCGCGGGGTCGGGAGTGCGGCCGTGCGGGTCGCCCTCGGGGCCGTACCACAGCGCGCGGTGGCGTGTGCCGGGCGGCGGGCCCCAGCGGCTCGGCGCGACCGGGCCGAAGAGCGTGACGGTGCGGGTGGCGTAGGCGTACGCGAGGTGGGCGATGCCGGTGTCGCCGCTGATCACGACGGACGCGTCGGCGACGAGCGCGGCCAGCCGGCCGAAGGGCAGGCCGCCGGCGAACACGTCGGTGTCGGGCAGGCCGGCCTGCTTGGCGAGTCGGGCCACGAGGTCGTCCTCGTCCGCGCCGCCGGTCACGACGACCCGCAGGCCCCGGGCGCGCAGTGCGGCGGTGACGGCCGCGTACCGCTCGACGGGCCAGCAGCGGGCCGGTGACCCGGCGCCGGGGTGCAGGACGACCGCGCCGGGTGCCGGGGAGGCGGTGCGCGGACGGGGCAGGCACAGGTCGGCCGGGTCGGCGTCGATGCCATAGGCCCGCAGCAGCCGGCACCAGCGGTCGCGCTCGTGCTCCCACGCGTACCAGGGCGGGCCGTCGATCTCGGGCAGGCCGGGGTGGGCGAAGGCCAGCAGCTTGCGCGGGCGCAGTCCCATGAGCAGCCGGTGACTGGGGGGTCCGTTGCCATGCAGGTCGACGGCGACGTCCGGTGGCGGGCCGCTCCAGTCGAGCGTGCGGGGCACGGCCCGGCCGGGCGCGGAAGCGGGCAGCAGCCGGTCCACGGCCCCTGTCGCCTCCGCGACCGGAGCCAGGCCGGCGGGCGCGGCCAGCACCAGCTCGTGCCCCGGGTGGGCTCTCCGCAGGGCGCGCAGCGCGGGGACGCCGGCCAGGAGGTCGCCGAGACCGAGGGCGCGCAGGACGAGGAGGCGGGGGTGTGCGGGTTCCGGCACCGTGCCCGATGTCATGCCAGCAGCCTGCCGTACGGGCGGCGCGTTCGCCGCCGCTGACCCGCTCATCGGGTGCCGCCCGGGGGCGCCTCGCCCGGCCGCCCTCAGCGCTGCCGACGGTCCGGCGTGTCGGCGGCCGTCACGCGCGTCCGCCCGCTCCGGGGCCGGTCGTGAACGCCTGCTGGATGGGGCGTTCGTCGGCGAGGACCCTGCCCTTCGGCGGTCCGTCCGGCAGCGCGCGGACGGCGGTCAGCAGGTCTGGGGCGACGTGGTCCGCGTGCGCGGACTCCTCGGGGCGGGTCCGCCCGTTCGGGACGAGGATGCCGTGGGCGCCCGCCCGGCTCGCGGCCTCCGCGTCGGCGCCGCGTCCGGTGATGACGACGAGGCCGGTGGGTCCGGTGCAGACGCGCCCGGCCGCCCACAGCAGCATGCCGGGCTGGGGTGGACGGCAGTGACAGCCGTCGTCGGGGCCGTGCGGGCAGACGGCGAACACGTCGAAGGGGCCGAGGAGTTCGTCCATCCGGTGGTTGACGCGGCGCACGTCGGCGTCGGTGAGCAGCCCGCGCGCGACACCGGGCTGCTGTGTGACGACGCCGGTGCGGATGCCGCGTGCGCGCAGCAGGGCGAGGGCCTCGCGGGCGCCGTCGTGGGGGCGTACGCGGTCGGGGTCGGCGTTGTGGGGGACGTCCTCGACGAGCGTGCTGTCGCGGTCGAACAGCACGGCCTTCACCGGGCTCACGGGGTCATCTCCTCCTGCCATGCGGGGGTGTGGCGGTGGCGCCAGGCGCCGGAGATCCGGTGCCAGGTGGCGGCGGGCGGGATGAGCACGCTGGTCGCCAGCACGGTCGTCACCTCGTGGCGGGTGCGCGGGCCCGGGGCGATGCGGGTGCGGGCGAACTCGGCGGTACCGGCGGCCCAGCCGAGCGCGCAGGCCGCCGCGCCCCGGGGGCGCCCGGCGGCGGCGAGGGCGCACGCGGCGACACCCGCCGTGGTGATCGCCGCGTGGGCGCGGATCCGCCCGCGCGGTGCGACGGCCTTGTCCCACCAGTCGGGGCCGTGCAGTTGCCGCATCAGGGCGTCGTCGGCGTTGCCGCGCTGCTGGCGTACCGACACCCAGCGGGAGGCGGCGGGCCGTACGGGGTGCCGGGTGGTGCGGCGGCCCTGCCGGATGCGCAGGCCCGAGCCGAGGACGCGCAGGGCGAGGTCGGCGTCCTCGCGGAAGGCGCGCCGGAAGCGTTCATCGAAGCCGCCGACCTGCTGGAGGACCTCCGTGCGGTAGGCCATGTCGGCGGCGGTCCAGTGGGCGCGGGCGAGCCCGGCGGTGCCGCGTTCCCAGTCGGTGGGGCGGCGCTCGCCGGGCAGGGGCACGGCGATGACGCCCTGGATCCCCGCGACGTCGGGGGGTGCCTCGGCGAGGTCCCCGGCCAGTTGGTCGCACCAGTGGGGGCCGACCTGGACGTCGTCGTCGAGGAACACGGTCCACGGCGCGGTGACGGCGCGCAGGCCGGTGTTGCGGGCGGCGGCGGGCCCACGACCGCCGCCGCCCAGCACGGTGGTGCGCTCCCGGAGATCACCGAGAACGCTCAACGGGTGGTCCAGCGGTCCTGGTTCGGGGTCGGGCCGGTCGTCGACGAGGACGATCTCCTCGGGGCGCGGCCCGGTCGCGGCGGCGAGCGCCGCGAGACAGTCGGCGAGGGAGTCCCGGACGAGGGTGGGGATCACGACGGCGTACGCGGTCATGCGGGCGGCCCTCCCTCCGGCGGCGCGGGGACGTCAGGTGCAGGCGAGTGCCGCGGTACGGCCCTCCCAAACACCCGGCCGGTCCGGCCGGGGACAGCCGGGGACAGCCGGGCACGCTATACACCACATATATACATGCTGTGTACAGTCTCGGCGTTTGTTCTCCGGCCAAGAGGAACGGGGCCTTGTCTTGGTGACGCTGCCGCAGCTGCCGGCACCGGGGCAGGCGGAGCCGTGGCGGGTGTTCCGATGGCTCCCGGCGGGTTCCCTACGATCGGAGGGTGGCGAATTTCCTGCTCGAACGCACAGTCCCGCTGCCTCTCGACGAGGCGTGGCGGCGGATCACGCGGTGGCCGCGGCACGGCGAGGCCGTGCCGTTGACGGTGGTGCGGGTGGTGCCGCCCGGGGCGACCCGCGCGGGCACGCTCGTCGTGGCCCGCTCGGGCGCCGGGCCGCTGGCCTTCGACGACCCGATGGAGGTCACGGTGTGGCAGCCGCCGCAGGACGGGGGCCCGGGAAGGTGCCGGCTGGAGAAGAGGGGGCGCGTCGTCCTGGGGTGGGCGGAGCTCGAGGTGCGGCCGGGGCCGGGCGGGCGTACCCGTGTGGTGTGGCGGGAGGAGATCCGGGTCCGGTTCGTGCCGTCCGTCTTCGACGGTGTGGTGCGGCGCTCCTCGCGGTACGTGTTCGGGCGCGCGCTGAATCGCCTGCTCCGGCGCGCGTGACCCCGGGGAACGCGGTCGGCGGGGAACGCGCCCGTGTGGCCTTCGAGGAGCCGTGGGAGGCCGGTGGCCTGACGGTTCCTCAGGCCACCGACCCGATCCGCCCCACGGTCTTCGGCTCCGGCTCGTGGTGGATCGGCGTGTGGGCACCGGTCAGCGGGACGCCGCTGCCGCCGCGCCGGGCGGCGACGATCTCCGATGCGATCGACAGGGCCGTCTCCTCGGGCGTACGGGCCCCGAGGTCCAGGCCGATCGGCGAGCGCAGCCGGCTCAGCTCCAGCTCGGTGACGCCGGCTTCGCGCAGGCGTGCGGTGCGGTCCAGGTGGGTGCGCCGGGAGCCCATGGCACCGACGTACGCCACCGGCAGCCGCAGCGCCAGTTCCAGCAGGGGCACGTCGAACTTGGCGTCGTGGGTCAGGACGCACAGGACCGTGCGGCCGTCGACGTCCGTGTGCTCCAGGTACCGGTGGGGCCAGTCGACGACGACCTCGTCGGCCTCCGGGAAACGCGCCCGGGTCGCGAAGACGGGGCGCGCGTCGCACACCGTGACGTGGTAGCCGAGGAACGTGCCGACGCGGACCAGGGCGGAGGCGAAGTCGATGGCGCCGAACACGATCATGCGGGGCGCCGGGACCGAGGACTCGACCAGGACCGTGAGCGGTGCTCCGCAGCGAGAGCCCTGCTCCCCGATCTCCAGGGTGCCGGTGCGGCCGGCGTCCAGGAAGGCGCCCGCCTCGGCGGCGACCGTGCGGTCCAGCTCCGGGTGGGCGCCGAAGCCGCCGGTGTGGGAGCCGTCGGGGCGGACCAGCAGGGCCCGGCCCGTCAGTTCGCGCGGGCCGGACACGATCCGCGCCACCGCCGCCGCCTCCCCACGGGCGGCGGCGGTGAGCGCGGACGCGATCACCGGCCGGACCGGATCGGCGGCCCGCACCGGGGTGACCAGGATGTCGATGACACCGCCGCAGGTCAGGCCCACGGCGAAGGCGTCGTCGTCGCTGTATCCGAAGCGTTCCAGGACGGTCTCGCCGTCCCGCAGCGCCTGTGCGCACAGTTCGTAGACCGCGCCCTCCACGCAGCCGCCGGAGACCGAGCCGATCGCGGTGCCGTCGGTGTCCACCGCGAGCGCGGCCCCGGGCAGGCGGGGCGCGCTGCCGCCGACGGCCACCACGGTGGCCACGGCGAAGTCACGGCCCTGCCCGACCCACCGGTTCAGCTCCTCGGCGATGTCCAGCATCTGTCGGTCTCCTTAACAGCGTTCGTGCGGAGGGCGGTTGCCGAGCCGGCTAGTGCACGCCCATCCAGCTCTCCAGGGGGTTGAGGGCGAAGAAGACCACGAACACCGCCGTGAGGATCCACATGAAGGCGCCGATCTCGCGCACCGTGCCCTGAGCGGCCTTGATGGCGACGTACGAGACGACACCGGCGGCGACGCCCGCGGTGATCGAGTAGGTGAACGGCATGATCACGACGGTGAGGAACACCGGGATCGCGGTCGCCCGGTCCGACCAGTCCACGTGCCGCGCGTTCATCATCATCATGGCGCCGATCACCACCAGGGCCGCTGCCGCGACCTCGCCGGGCACGATCGCCGTCAGCGGGGTGAAGAACAGGCAGGCCGCGAAGAACAGGCCGGTGACGACCGAGGAGAGACCCGTGCGGGCACCCTCGCCCACGCCCGTCGCCGACTCCACGAACACCGTCTGGCCCGAGGCGCCGGACACGCCGCCGATCGCCCCGCCCGCGCCGTCGATGAACAGCGCCTTGGACAGGCCCGGCATCCGGCCCTTCTCGTCGGCCAGCCCGGCCTCCGTGCCGACGCCGATGATCGTCGCCATGGCGTCGAAGAACCCGGCGAGCACGAGGGTGAACACGATCATGCCGACCGTCATCACACCGACGTCGCCCCAGCCGCCGAACTCGACGTCGCCGAAGGCCGAGAAGTCGGGCAGGGAGACGGCACCGCCGTGCAGTTCGGGGGCACCGCCGGCCCACTGCTTCGGATCGATGACGTCGAGTGCGTTGAGGACGACGGCGAGCACGGTGCCGCCGGCGATGCCGATCAGGATCGCGCCGGGAACGCCGCGCGCCTGCAGCATGAAGATCGCGAGGAGGGTGGCCGCGAAGAGCAGGACGGGCCAGCCGGCGAGTTCGCCGGCCGGGCCGAGGGTGACCGGGGTCGCCTCGCCCTGGTGGACGAAACCGGCCTTGTAGAAGCCGATCAGGGCGACGAACAGGCCGATGCCCATGGTGATCGCGTGCTTGAGCGCGAGCGGGATCGCATCCATGATCATCTCGCGCAGGCCGGTGACGACCAGCAGCATGATGACCACGCCGTACATCACGCACATGCCCATGGCCTGCGGCCAGGTCATCTGGGGGACCACCTGCGAGGCGAGCACGCCGGAGACGGAGAGGCCGGCGGCGAGGGCGAGCGGCACCTTGCCGAAGAAGCCCATCAGCAGCGTGGTGAGGGCCGCCGCGAACGCGGTCGCGGTGATCACGGCCTGCTGGCCGAGCGTGGCCCCGGCCGCGTCCTTGCCGGACAGGATCAGGGGGTTGAGCAGGAGGATGTACGCCATCGCCATGAAGGTCGTGATGCCGCCGCGCACTTCACGCGCGACCGTGGACCCTCTGTGGGATATGTGGAAGTACCGGTCGAGCCACGACCCGCCGGCCGGGACGCGGTTGCCTTCGCCCGCGTCGTCGGCTGCGGTCGTCGGCTCGAGTGACTGCTGGGTCATGTGGGCCTGCTCCCAAGGTTCATAGGGACACCCGCGGACGCCTTCGGCGATCGCGGGATTTGGGGAGGGGTGCACGACCCGGGGGACGGCCCGAGACGAACAGGCGGGCCTGGGGGACGAGGTCCCCCAGGTGACTCATCGGTTCAGCCCCCCGGAGGGTCACGTACCGGTGAGGTGTTCCGGCCGTACCGGCGTCCGGTTCAGCTCCAGCCCCGTCGCGTCCCGGATCGCCGCGAGGACGGCCGGGGTCGACGACAGGGTGGGGGCCTCGCCGACGCCGCGCAGCCCGTACGGCGCGTGGTCGTCGGCGAGTTCGAGCACGTCGACGGGGATGGTCGGCGTGTCGAGGATCGTGGGGATGAGGTAGTCCGTGAAGGAGGGGTTCTTGACCTTCGCCGTCTTCGGGTCGACGACGATCTCCTCCATGACGGCCACGCCCAGGCCCTGTGTCGTGCCGCCCTGGATCTGGCCGAGCACGGACAGCGGGTTGAGGGCCTTGCCGACGTCCTGGGCGCAGGCCAGCTCGATGACCTTCACCAGGCCCAGCTCGGTGTCGACCTCGACGACGGCACGGTGGGCCGCGAAGGAGTACTGCACGTGCCCGTTGCCCTGCCCGGTGCGCAGGTCGAAGGGCTCGGTCGGCCGGTGCCGCCACTCCGCCTCGACCTCGACGGCCTCGCCGTCCAGGACGTCGGCCAGGTCGGCGAGGGCCTCGCCGCCGTCGGTGACGACCTTGCCGCCCTCCAGGAGCAGCTCGGCGGTCGCCCAGGCCGGGTGGTACGACCCGAACTTGCGGCGGCCGATCTCCAGGACCTTCTCGCGGACCAGCTCGCAGGAGTTCTTCACCGCGCCACCGGTGACGTACGTCTGCCGCGAGGCCGACGTCGAACCGGCGCTGCCCACCTGGGTGTCGGCCGGGTTGATGGTCACCCGCGTGACGCCCAGCTCGGTACGGGCGATCTGCGCGTGGACGGTGACACCGCCCTGGCCGACCTCCGCCATGGCCGTGTGCACGGTGGCGACGGGCTCGCCGCCCACGACCTCCATGCGGACCTTCGCGGTCGAGTAGTCGTCGAACCCCTCGGAGAAGCCCACGTTCTTGATGCCGACCGCGTAGCCGACCCCGCGGACGACGCCTTCGCCGTGTGTGGTGTTGGACAGGCCGCCCGGCAGTTGCCGTACGTCGGCGCCCTCGCTGGACTCCCACTGGCGCTCCGGCGGCATCGGCATCGCCTTGACGCGGCGCAGCAGTTCGGCGACCGGGGCCGGGGAGTCGACGGGCTGGCCCGTCGGCATGATCGTCCCCTGTTCCATGGCGTTGAGCCGGCGGAACTCCACGGGGTCCATGCCGAGCTTCGCGGCGAGCTTGTCCATCTGCGCCTCGTAGGCGAAGCACGCCTGGACCGCGCCGAAGCCGCGCATGGCGCCGCAGGGCGGGTTGTTGGTGTAGAGGGCGATGGCCTCGATGTCCACGTCGTCGACCACGTACGGGCCGACGGACAGGGAGGAGGCGTTGCCGACGACCGCGGGCGAGGCCGAGGCGTAGGCGCCGCCGTCCAGGACGATGCGGCACTTCAGGTGGGTGAGTTTGCCGTCACGCGTGGCGCCGTGCTCGTAGTGGAGCTTCGCGGGGTGGCGGTGGACGTGCCCGAAGAAGGACTCGAACCGGTTGTAGACGATCTTGACAGGCTTGCCGGTGCGCAGCGCCAGCAGGCAGGCGTGGATCTGCATCGACAGGTCCTCGCGGCCGCCGAACGCGCCGCCGACGCCGGACAGCGTCATCCGCACCTTGTCCTCGGGCAGGCCGAGCACGGGCGCGATCTGGCGCAGGTCGCTGTGCAGCCACTGGGTGGCGATGTAGAGGTGGACGCCGCCGTCGTCCTCCGGCACGGCGAGGCCGGACTCGGGGCCCAGGAAGGCCTGGTCCTGCATGCCGAAGGTGTACTCGCCCTCG
The DNA here is from genome assembly GCF_055578235.1 of Streptomyces sp. NPDC033136. NCBI lineage: Bacteria > Bacillati > Actinomycetota > Actinomycetes > Kitasatosporales > Streptomycetaceae > Streptomyces > Streptomyces sp. NPDC033136. The sequence continues at coordinate 123,648 of NZ_JBVIPD010000019.1, read as the reverse complement.
ACGATGACGTCGGCACGCTCGCGGGCCGCCACCACGTCGCCGCGGACGATCGGCTGGCGGTGGAGGATGTTGGGGTGCGGGACATGGCCGCAGATGGGGGTACCCCCTGGACCGGAGCTCGTCGGAGGCCCTTGGGGGAGGTCGTCGCGGTTCTCGTGGACGAGGATCGCGTCCGGGGCGGTGGCGGAGGCCTCGTCGGTGATGACTGGCAGTTCCCTGTACTCCACCTTGATCTTCGCGGCGGCCCGGCGCGCGGTCTCCGGGTGGTCGGCGGCGACGATCGCGACCGGCTCGCCGTGGTGGCGGACCTTGCCGTGGGCGAGGACCGGGGTGTCCTGGATCTCCAGGCCGTAGTTCTTCACGTCGGTGGGCAGGTCGTCGTACGTCAGGACGGCGTGGACGCCCGGCATGGCCAGGGCCTCGCTCGTGTCGATGGACACGATCTCGGCGTGCGCGACGGTCGAGCGGAGGATCTGCCCCCACAGCATGTCCTCGTGCCACATGTCGGACGAGTACGCGAACTCGCCGGTGACCTTGAGGGTGCCGTCGGGGCGGAGCGTGGACTCGCCGATGCCGCCCCTGGTCCGGGAGCCCTGGGTGATCTTCGTGGGGGTTCCGCTGGGAGAAGCCATGATCAGACCGCCTCTCCCTGCCGGGCGGCCGCCAGGCGGACCGCGTCCATGATCTTCTCGTAGCCGGTGCAGCGGCAGAGGTTGCCCGACAGGGCCTCGCGGATGTCCGCGTCGCTCGGAGTCGGGTTGCGCTCCAGCATCTCGTCGGCGGCGACCAGCAGCCCGGGGGTGCAGAAGCCGCACTGGACGGCGCCGGCGTCGATGAACGCCTGCTGGATCGGGGAGAGTTCGGTGCCCTCGCCGGTGTGCGAGTCGCTGCCCTCGGGCTGCCACCGCTGGGCGTCCTGCAGCGTCGGACCGCACGCGCCGCTCGCCCAGCCGCCCTCGGAGCGCTGCTTGGCGTAGTCGGCGAGGCCCTCGACGGTGACGACCTCGCGGCCCTCCACCTGTCCGGCGGCAACCAGGCACGAGCACACCGGCACACCGTCCAGCCGGACCGTGCACGAGCCGCACTCGCCCTGCTCACAGGCGTTCTTCGAGCCCGGCAGGCCGAGCCGCTCCCTCAGCACGTACAGCAGGGACTCGCCCTCCCACACGTCGTCGGCTTCCTGCGGACGGCCATTGACCGTGAAGTTGACGCGCATTACGCGGCGCCTCCCTTTCGATGAGCGATGCGGCCGGCGTCGCGGTAGGACTCCCAGGTCCAGGTCAGCGTGCGGCGGGCCATGACGCCGACCGCGTGGCGGCGGTAGCTCGCGGTGCCCCGGACGTCGTCGATCGGGTTGCAGGCTGCGGAGCACAGGTCCGCGAACTGCTTGGCGACCGACGGGGTGACGATCTTCCCGTTGTCCCAGAAGCCGCCCTCCTCCAGCGCGGCGTTCAGGAACTCCTCGGCTGTCCTGGCCCGGACGGGGGTCGGGGCGGCCGAACCGATGCCGGTCCGCACGGTCCGTGTCCCGGGGTGCAGCGCCAGCCCGAAGGCGCACACGGCGATGACCATGGCGTTCCGGGTCCCCACCTTGGAGAACTGCTGTGGCCCGTCGGCCTTCTTCACGTGCACGGCCCGGATCAGCTCGTCGGGCTCCAGCGCGTTGCGCTTCACGCCCGTGTAGAACGCGTCGATCGGGATGCGCCGCGACCCGCGCACCGACTCGGCCTCCACCTCGGCGCCCGCGGCGAGCAGGGCGGGGTGGGCGTCGCCGGCCGGGGAGGCGGTGCCGAGGTTGCCGCCGACGCCGCCGCGGTTGCGGATCTGCGGGGAGGCGACCGTGTGCGAGGCGAGGGCGAGGCCCGGCAGTTCGGAGCGCAGGTTCTCCATGATCTTCGTGTAGGGCACGGAGGCACCCAGCCGCACGCTCTCCTCGCCCACCTCCCACTCGGAGAGGTCGCCGATGCGGTTCAGGTCGAGGAGGTACTCGGGCCGTCGGTGGTCGAAGTTGATCTCGACCATCACGTCGGTGCCACCCGCAATCGGCACAGCGGTGGGGTGCTCCGCTTTCGCGGCGAGCGCCTCCTCCCAGCTGGCGGGGCGAAGGAAGTCCATGACCGGCTCTCTTCTTCGTCTTCTCGTGGGGCGTTCAGATTGAGCCAATCCGTGTGCGGCGGTCCCGGCTCGTTCATGTGCTGTTCACGCGTTGTGGTCCCAGTACACAGCGCCGTGCTCCGGCGAGTCAGTCACGGAAACCATGAAGGAGTTGGCTGGCCACGACGGGCATCTTGTAGATTCGTATGAACGGAGGCCATCCGAAACCTCCTCGTTCTCCTGTGGAAACGCGCGACTCGGCCGCGTGACCTGGGACACAGCAGGGACACGGTCCGGGTGACCTGAAGCCCGGCTCCCCACCCCGCCGAACGGGTGGTCCCCCGGCACCCCACCAAGATCCACCATTGATTTCGAGACAAAGAACGGCGGCGACGAGAATGCGGCTGCGCGCACTGCTGGACACGGACGCGCTGGGCCTCAAGCTGCTCGGCGGCGAGGACGAGCTGGACCGCACCGTGCGGGGTGTGATGACCACCGACCTGCGCGACCCGAGCCGCTACCTCTCGGGCGGCGAACTGGTGCTCACGGGTCTGGCCTGGCGCCACGACGCCGCCGACTCGGAGCCGTTCGTCCGGATCCTGGTGCAGGCCGGGGTGGCGGCCCTCGCCGCGGGCGAGGCCGAGCTCGGTGACGTGCCCGAGGACCTGGTCGCGGCCTGCGCCCGCCACCACCTCCCCCTCTTCGCGGTGCACGAGTCGGTGGCGTTCGCGACGATCACCGAGCACGTCGTCCGGCAGGTCTCCGGCGAGCGCGCCGGAGACCTCGCGGCGGTCGTCGACCGCCACCGCCGGATGATGACCTCGGGCCCGGCGGGCGGCGGCCCGGACGTGGTCCTGGACCTGCTCGGCTCGGACCTGGACCTGCGGGCCTGGGTCCTCTCCCCCACCGGCCGCCTGATCGCCGGCTCGAAGGCGGCGGGCCCGGCCCTGCCGGCCGAGGCGTGCGCACGGCTCGCGGGCGAACACCTCACCGCCACCCGCACGGGCCGCCGCGGCCCCCACCGCGTCATCCTGGGCGCCACCACGTACTCCCTGGTCCCGGTGCGCTCGACGGGCCGCTCGCCGCAGACCGCCCGGGACGTCCGGGAGGGCGTCCTGTCGGACTGGGTGCTGGCCGTCGAGGCGGACGCCGGGGACTGGGCCGAGGAGCGCCTGGACCTGCTGCACGGCGTCACCCAGCTGATCGCGGTCGAGCGCGACCGCCGCGACGCGGCCCGTACGGTCCGCCGCCGCCTCGCCCAGGAGGTCCTGGAACTGGTCCAGACGGGCGCGGCACCCGGCGAGATCGCCGCCCGCCTGCGGGTGGCCGCCCCGGTCCTGCTGCCCGGCATGGGCACCGCGCCACACTGGCAGGTGGTCGTGGCCCGCGTCGACTGGGACGACCAGGAGATCGAGGCCGGCCCGGTGGCACAAGCCCTGCTGGAGGAGATCCTCGTCGACCCCTCGACCGCCGGCCCGGAGCACTCCGACCGCATCGCCGTGGCCCACACGGGCGACGAGGCCATCGCCCTGGTCCCCCTCCCCGCCGTCTCGGCGGAGCACGACGACGCGGAGACCGGCATCCTCGCGGACGCCCTGCTGGAGTCGGTACGGGCCCCCCTCACGGCGGGCCTCGACGGCGACGGCCGTCTCACCCTCGGCGTCAGCGCGGCCGTCCACTCGGCGGAGGGCCTGCGCGGCGCGCTGGAGGAGGCCCGCCACGCCCGCCGGGTGGCCGCGGCCCGCCCGGGCCGGGTCTGCGCGGCAGGGCACCAGGAACTGGCGTCCCACGTCCTGCTGCTCCCCTTCGTCCCGGACGACGTCCGCCGGGCCTTCACCGCCCGCCTCCTGGACCCCCTGCGCGACTACGACCGCCGCCACCGCGCGGAACTGATCCCCACCCTGGAAGCCTTCCTGGACTGCGACGGCTCCTGGACCCGCTGCGCCACCCGTCTGCACCTGCACGTCAACACGCTGCGCTACCGGGTCGGACGTATCGAGCAGTTGACGAGCCGTGACCTGTCACGGCTGGAGGACAAGCTGGACTTCTTCCTGGCACTGCGGATGAGCTGAGGGAAGAGGTGTCCCGGCCCGAACCCCGCGCGCCCCTCAATCCCACGACTTTGTGAAATCCTTCACCCACCCTCTTGGCCCGGCCCGCCGATTCGTGCTGAGATGCCGCCACCACTCAACAGCTCGATGGCGTGCTCGGGGAGGGCAACGTGGCGCATTCCGCCATGTCTGGTAACGGAACGACCGCCGGTGACGATCCCCTCCAGACCGCGGTATGGCGGCTGCGCTCCCGCGGGTGCTGGGCCGACGCAGCCGCGCTGCTGCTGCTGCCTGCCACCCCGGCGGCGGCGCTGCAACGCGCGTCGTTGCTGGTGGAACGGTGTCTGTACACCGAACAGGGCTGGGAGGAGGCCGAGGACGCGCTGCGCACGGCCGAGGCGCTGGCCCACAGCGACGACGAGCGGGGCGCGGCAGCTTGTGAACGCGGGTACTTGGCCTACGCGGCGACCCTGCTCGCCGTCCGGGACCGGGCCGACGAGGCGCGGGCCGCGCTGGGCAGGGCGGCGGCGCTGATCGCTCCGGGGGCTCCCGGGCGGGCCCTGCTGGACTTCCGGCGCGGGCTCCTGGCGGAGAACCTGACCAGTGCCCCCCAGGCGGCGCGTGCCGCGTACCGGCGCGCTCACGCGGGCGCGACGGCCCATGCCGACCCGCTGCTGCTCTCCTTCACCTGGCGGCACCTGGCCGGACTCGCTCTGCGGGACGGGGAGTTGGCGGAGGCGCGGCACGGTTTCGCGGAGTCGTTGCGGATCCGGGAGGAACTGGGCTACCTGGTGGGCACGGCCCCCGCGCTGGTGTCCCTGGCCGACACGGAGACGGAACCGGAGGCGTCCCGGCTGCGGGATGAGGCCCGGCGGTTGTTCCGCCTGCTCGGGGGCGTACCGACGTGGCTGGCCCGGCAGTTGGCCCCCGTACCACCGGCGGCGACGGCTTGACTCCGGTACGAGGCGCTCGGCGCTCTGCCGGAGCGTTGCGCAACCGAGCGTCGCGAGGCGCTCGGCGCCGGGGCTGAGACCGGGTGGGTGCGCGGCCCACCCACACTCAGCCCGCAGCCACCGCCCCCGCGAAGTGCTCGCCCACCAGCGCCCGCACCACATCCAGATCCCGGGCGATCAACGCGTCCAGCAACGCCGCGTGCTCATGCGCGTCGGCCACCAGATCCGCACGCCCCCGCACCCCCGGCCCGCCCCCGGCCAGCGGCCACTGCGCCCTCCGGTGCAGGTCCTCCGCGATCTGGACCAGCTGCTCGTTCCCGGACAGGGCCAGCACGGCCCGATGGAACCCCCGGTCGGACTCCGCGTACGTCGCCCGGCAGCCGGAGGACGCCGCACGGACCGTCCCCTCCGCCAGGGGACGCAGCTCGGCCCAGCGCTCCGCCGGCACCGTCCGGGCCAGCCGCAGCATCACCGGCACCTCGATCAGCGCCCGCACCTCGGCCAGCTCCGCCAGCTCCCGCTGTCCCCGCTCGACCACCCGGAACCCACGGTTCGGCACGACCTCGACGGCACCCTCTAGCGCCAGCTGCTGCATGGCCTCCCGCACGGGCGTCGCGGACACCCCGAACCGCTCTCCCAGCACCGGCGCCGAGTACACCTCCCCCGGCCGGAGATCCCCCGCCACCAGCGCGGCCCGCAACGCGTCCACGATCTGCCCCCGCACCGACGCCCGCCGGACGACAGGCCGGACCCGCGGGGCACCCGGCGCGGGCGGCTCACTGTGCGTGTGCTCACCCCGCACGGCCTCCGCCGCCCCGGCCCCGCTCACGCTCGCGGCCTGCCGCGGCACCCGCGCGGCCTGCCCCGGGCCCGCCCGCGGACCCCCCGTCCCGGCGGAGCCCTGCGCGCCCTGCTTCACGGGTCCTCCTCCGGACGTACGGACGTATCGGTACTTGAGGTCATTGCGGCGGGTTGTTACTCACCCGTCAAGACCATAAGCGCCCCGGCCCCCAGTTCAAATCCCAGTTCAATTTCCGGCGATCTTCGGTAAGGTAAGCCTTACCTTCTAAGTTCGTTCGACCCAGACGGATCGGTGATCACATGCCCACGCCCCGCTCGGCCGTCTCCGGCGCCTACGCCCGCCTGGCCGAGGTCCTCCCGGGGCTCGCCGTCACCGAACTGGAGCCCGAGGACGAGATGCCCCGGGGCGGCGGCTGGGTCACGGCCGCCGGCCTCGCCGCGGCCGGCCCCGCCCTCGACGCATACCTGGCCTGGGACGAGGCCCAGATCCAGCGGGACTACGACCAGCGGGCACGCCCCGACGTCGTGGCCAGCTTCGGCCTGCACCGCTACTCCTGGCCCGCCTGCCTCCTGATCACCGTGCCGTGGTTCCTGCAGCGCAGGGTCCCCCGTTACCCCGTGACGCACGTCGCGTACGACCGCACCGCCCCCGGCCGTCCCGTCGGACACCTGGCCGTCCGCCCCGCGGGCTTCGCCTGCCTGCCCGGCGACGAGGCGGCCGGGCTGCCCGGCGCCCGGGTCGTCCCCGACGAGGAGGCACTGCGGGCCGAGGTGCGGTCGGCGGTCGCCGGGCACCTCGAGCCGGTACTGGCCGGTTTCGGCCCCCGGATGCGGCGTCGCGGCCGGGCCCTGTGGGGTATGGCGACGGACGAGATCGTCGAAGGGCTGTGGTACACGGCCCAGTTGCTCGGCGACATCGAGGAGCGACGCGCGATGCGCGAACTGGAGCTGCTCCTGCCGGGCGCGACCAAGCCGTACGTGGGCACGGCGGCGTTCCGGGAGCTGACCGGCCCCGCCGGCGAGCCGCTGCGCACCCGGGACCGCGCGAGCTGCTGCATGTTCTACACCCTGCGCCCCGAGGACACCTGCGCCACCTGCCCCCGCACCTGCGACGCGGACCGGGTCACCAAGCTGCTGGCCACGGCCAGTTGACACTCCGTCGAATGTCGCCACCCCCGCCGTCCCGTAAGATCATCGCGGGACGGGCATCCTCACGCCCACAGTCGATTCACAACTCCCTCACCCCTCACGGGAACTTTCCGGAGAACCACTCGTACGGGTAGTCTTGTTCGAACTCAACTCCCGCCCCTCAAGCGGCAGTTCGAGCAGAACGCCGCCCTGGGCATCCCCTTGCACTTCCTTGGCGGCCTCTTGCCCCGAAACCCCCTGAGGGGCGGTGGGATTGGGCCACTATGGCGGGCGATACGCCCTATCCCCATGCAAGGGACCACCCACATGAGACTGACCGACATATCGCTGAACTGGCTGCTTCCGGGCGCCGTGCTTCTCCTGGGCATGCTGGCGGCGGTGGCGGTGCTCGCGCGCGGCAAGCGCTCCTCGGTCAAGGACACGAGCGCGGACGATTCCTGGGAGCGCAGCGAGGAACGCCGCAGACGCAAGGAGGCCGTCTACGGCACCGTCTCCTATGTTCTTCTGTTCTGCTGCGCGGCCGTCGCCGCCGCGCTCTCCTTTCACGGCCTGGTCGGCTTCGGCGAGCAGAACCTCGGCCTGACCGACGGCTGGCAGTACCTCGTCCCGTTCGGCCTGGACGGCGCGGCGATGTTCTGCTCGGTCCTCGCGGTGCGCGAGGCCAGCCACGGTGACGCGGCGCTCGGTTCCCGGATACTGGTCTGGACGTTCGCCTTCGCCGCGGCCTGGTTCAACTGGGTGCACGCGCCCAGGGGCGTCGGCCACGCGGGCGCCCCCCACTTCTTCGCGGGCATGTCCCTCTCGGCGGCGGTGCTGTTCGACCGCGCGCTGAAGCAGACCCGCCGGGCCGCCCTGCGCGAGCAGGGCCTGGTGCCGCGCCCGCTGCCGCAGATCCGTATCGTGCGCTGGGTGCGCGCCCCGCGGGAGACGTACCGGGCCTGGTCGCTGATGCTGCTGGAGGGTGTGCGCAGCCTCGACGAGGCGGTCGACGAGGTGCGCGACGACAAGCGCAAGAAAGACGAGGCGCGTCAGCGCCGGCGCGACCAGCAGCGCGTGGAGCGCGCCCAGCTCAAGGCGATCAGCCGCGGTCACCGCGGCCACTTCGGCCGCGGTGGCGGCCGGCCGCTGGAGGTGCAGGTGGAGCGCGGCTCCTCGCAGGCCTCCGCGGAGCCTGCCATATCCGGGCCGGAGCCACTGCCCGTCCGCTCGCGTCCCTCCCTTCAGCCGGCCCGCAAAGGGGCTGACCCGGTGACCGTCGACCTCACCGCGGAGGACGACACCATGGCGCTGCCGCGCCTGGACTCCCTGGAGCGCAAGCTCAAGGACCTGGAGCAGCAGTTCGGCTGACCGGGCCGTACAGCGAGGGGGCGTGGCCCGCGGGCCGCGCCCCTTCGGCGTTCACGCCGCCCCGGCCTCCAGCTCGAACCAGACCGCCTTGCCCACGCCGTGCGGGCACACCCCCCAGGCGTCCGCGAGGGACTGCACCAGGAACAGGCCCCTGCCGTTGGTCCCGTCGTCGGCGACCGGTACGCGCAGGCGGGGTCTGCGGGCCACGAAGTCCCGTACTTCCACCCGCAGTCCACGAGGCCCGACCGTGGCGGTCAGGACCGCGTCGTGGTCGGTGTGGACGATCGCGTTGGTGACGAGTTCGCTGGTGAGCAGTTCCGCTATGTCCGGCAGATCCGATCGTCCGGGCTTCCCCCACTGCCCGAGCAACTCCCGCAGGGCCCTGCGGGCTTCCGGCACGGCCCGCAGGTCCGCCCGCCCGAGTCTGCGCCTCAGCTGAGGCCCCGTCGCCCGCTCCGTGACGTCGTCTGCCGTGTCCTGCGCCGTCTTCACCGAGAGGGCCCCTACCGCTGTGGGACCGCCTCCTCGTGCCTGCCTCTCCATGACCCCCGCCCGTGCGCCGATGTCGGTTCCCCTCCTACTCGAACGCGTTCACGGGGATCCATGCCCCACCGGGCACGCGGCAGTCATGTCGAATCGTCAACGACCGGGTGTTCGGCCACGGGAACGGCCCGGCCGGGCCGGGCGGCGGGCCGCCGAGCAGTGCGGCGGTGGCGGGGAGGGAGACAAGAGAGTAGCGGGCCCGTGGCCCCGGGCGGATCGTGACCGCTGGAGATCGGACGATGTGCCGACGGCCGGCTGCCGTTCCGTGCGTACGCGACGAAGGGCCGGGGCGGCTGGCTCCCGCGCCCGGCCCTCCGGTGAGATTGGCCGAAGTACGACGGTCCCTCCCGGGTCCCGGACAGGCTGCCCCTTCGGTCTCCTGGGATCCCTCCGGGTTCCGTCATGTCACACCGGTCGCGGTCACGCCTCCCACACCGCGGCGGCCGTACGGTCGTCCGCATAACCCTTGACCCGTACCTGCGAGTCGGCGAGGAACGCGGCGAGGCCGGGCGGTTCGGGCCGGGACCACCGCTCGGCGAGGTACTCGCCCAGTTCGGGCTCGCCGCGCAGGGGCTCGGCGAGGCCGCCGCTGCACATGAGGAGCGTGTCACCCGGGCGGGCGACGGAGGTGCGGAACCGAAAGGGCTCCCGGGGCGGCTCCGGGGCCGGTTCGTAGGGGCTGGGCGGGGTCGGGATGCCCAGGTCCATGGTGAGCCGGTCGCCCTCGGGGGTCTCGGACGGCGGCGACCCGAAGCCCACGACGGGTTCGCCCGTGACCTCGGTGACCTGTGGTTCGAGGTCCTGCCACTCGCCCTCCCGCAGCCGGAACAGTCCGCCGGGCCCGACGCCGAAGAACACGCGCGTACGGCACCCGGGATCGGCGGACAGCAGCAGGCAGCGCAGGCTGGCCGCGTACTCCCGCGGGTCAAGGCCCTGTTCGCCGGCGCTGGCGCGGAGCTTGCCGAGGCTGCGGTCGGTGAGGCGGTGCAGGCCGGACTTGAGGTCGCCGCGCCGGCCGCCCCTTATGTCCTCGGCCAGCCGCGCATGGCTGCGTCCCACGGCCCGGCCGATCCAGTGACAGGCCTCGGCGGCGGCCCGATGCGCCCCCGGCGTGGCCCGGGCCCCGGTCGCCATCGCCACGAGCAGCAGCGCGTGCTCGCCCACCCCGAACCGCGCGGTGAGCAACGAGTCCCGCCGCGGCTCACCCCGGTACCGGGCGGAGTCCCCGCGCACGGACACGGCCCGCAACGTACAGGCCCCGTACCGGGCCCCGTCCAGCACGGTGTCCGCGACGAGATCGTCCAGCTCGTCGGGATCGGCGGCCGGGAGAGCCGTGGGTTCGGCGTCGTAGGTGGGCGGCCGGGACCCGACGTGGCCACGCGGCGCGGGGGGCTGCGCCGGGCGCTCGATCCGGGGGCCGGGCTGGTCGGCTGGGACGGCTGGGGGGCTGGTGGGAGGCGGAGGCACGGACGGCGGATCGGCCGAGGCGGGAAACTCCGACCCGCCGGGCTCGGCGACGGGCGACGCACCCCTGCTCGGCTCGGCCGCGGCGGACATTCCCCCGCCCGGCTCCGCGCCGGAGAACGCGTCCCCGCCGGGCTCGTCGCCCGGCCCGGGATGCGCTGGGCTTCCGGGACTCGACGCGCTCCCGGGGAACGCGCCCCCGCCCGGCTCGGCGGCGGTCGCCGGAGGTGTGGGGGCCCCTGGCCGGTCGGCCGCCGTAGCGGTGCGGTCCTCGGGGCCCGGCCAGGACGGGGGTGCTGGCGGCGGCGGTGGGGCGGCGGGCGTGCGCGCGGCGGGGATCGTCGGTGCGGGGGGCTCGCCCTGGCGCTCCGGGCGCGTGCGGGGCCCGGTGGGTGGGGCCGCGCCACTCGTGGATGGCTGCTCGGCGCCTCCCGGCGGTTTCGCCGTGGTCGGGAACGTCACCGGCCCCGTCGGCCGGGACGGCGGCGGCTCCCAGGGAGCGCGCTGGGGATCCGGAGTGGCCGGGCGTGGCGAGTCGGGCAGGTCGTCCGCCCCGGCCCGGGGCAGCGGCACCACCGGCCGGTCACCCGCCTCGCCGCGCACCGCTCCCGCTGCCGAGGCGAAGCGGTCGTCCAGGGAATCCGGCGCCGGTGTGGGGCCCGTGTCGTCGGTGGAGTCCTCGTACAACTGCCTCCACCAGTCGTCCTCGTGACCGGTGGGCCTTCCCCCCTGTTGGCTCATGCCCCTGATTGTCCACCGCACGAGCCGGATGAAAACGGGGCTTGTGGAAAAAACCGGCCCGCCGCACCGCCCTGAACGGCACGTCGAGTGAGTCGTAGAACGGTCATGCGATACGGGGCACCCAGCGGGCCGAAAACGGCTGACCTGCGGGTCTGGGCCACGGTCACGCTCCTGACCTGCGCCTTCTCCCGGCTTCCGGCAGTCTGGTCAGATGGGAGCGTGGGATCTCCTGCTGGTCGGGCTGGTCATCCTGCTCGGTCTGTGCGGAGTGCTGCTGCCCGCGATGCCCGGGTCGTGGCTGGTCTGGGCCGCGGTCCTGTGGTGGGCGCTGCAGGATCCGCAGCCCGTCGCGTGGTGGGTGCTGGTGGGCGCCACGGTCCTGCTGCTCGTCTCCCAGGCCGTGCGCTGGACGCTGCCGCCCCGGCGGCTGCGCGCGGACAGCGCCGGCCGCCGGATGCTGGCCCACGCCGGAGCCGGTTCCGTCCTCGGCTTCGTCCTCGTCCCCGTGCTCGGTGCGATCCCCGGTTTCCTGGCCGGCGTCTACCTCCACGAACGCCTCCGTCTCGGTCGCCACAAGGACGCGGTCGCCGCCCTGCGCACGGTCATGCGCTCGGGCGGCTCCAGCATCCTGGCCGAACTGTTCACCTGCCAGCTGATCGCGGCGGCCTGGGTGGGCGCGGTCTTCTGGGGGTGAGCCCTCAGGGGCGCAGCACAGCCTCGTGCGTCAGCAGCCGCACCTTGCGCTCCAGGCCCCCCGCATAGCCCGTCAGCGCACCGCCCGCCCCGATCACCCGGTGACAGGGCCGGACCACCAGCAGCGGATTGGCCCCGATGGCACCGCCCACGGCCCGTACGGCGGCCCTGGGCGCCCCGATGCGCGTGGCGATCTCCCCGTAGGTCACGGTCGAGCCGTAGGGAATGCCGTCCAGCGCGGCCCAGACCTTCTCCCGGAAGGCGGTGCCCTCGGCGCGCCACGCCAGGCGGAACTCCTTCAGCTCTCCGGCGAAGTAGGCCGCGAGCTGCTCCTCCGCCTCCCGGAAGGGCCCGGGGTCCCGCCGCCAGTCGTCCCGCACCTCGCGTCCGCCCTTCTGACCGGGCACGGACAGGGAGGTCAGCTCGCCCGCCGGGCCGGCGGTGAGGAGCAGCGGCCCGAGGGGGCTGGTCACGCTCGTCCAGTAGATCGGGCAGGTCGGACGGGACGGGGAAGTCGGGTGGGTCGGGTAGGTCATCGGAGCTCCCACTCCCCTGCTGCGCGCAGGTGGTTCAGGGCGTACGAGCGCCAGGGGCGCCAGCTGTCGGGGACGTCGAGCCCGGGCGGGGCCACGTCCGGGTCGCCGAGGGCACGGGTGCGGATCCGGGCGGCGGTACGGGCGTCCAGCCCGGGCACGGCCCGCAGGGCGTCCTGCGCGTCGTCGCGGTCGGCGCCGGGGTCGAGGCGTACGGCGTCATCGGCGAGGGCGGCGGTGAGCGCGCCGAGGGTGCCGCCGGGTTCGGCCCCGGCGAGGACGGCGGGCTCGGGGAAGAGGTGGGTGAGGCCGCCGCAGGGGGCGTCGAGGGCCTTGCCGTAGCGCTGTACGAGCCGCTCCGCCTCCGTCCGGCCGACCAGCGCGCGGACCGCGAGTTCCTCCGGGTCGGCGGTGCCCGGCGAGCGCAGTCCGGGCCGGGCGGCGACCAGGGGGGCGAGCCGCGGGTCGGCGCCGAGGCGCTCGTCGACGGCGTAGGGGTCGGCGTCGAGGTCGAACAGCCGCCGCAGCCGCTGTACGGCGGTGGTCAGGTCGCGAAGGTCGGTGAGGTGCAGCCGGGCGTTCAGCCAGCCGCCCGGATGGGCGCCGGGCCCGGTCCGCGTGGTGCCGGGGCGCTCGTCGACGGCGACGATGCCGGTGCCGTACGGCAGGCGGAGCGTGCGCCGGTAGGTGCGTGCCCCGGACGGGCCGCTCACCTCCTCGATGCCGGGCACGGCCTCGCGTTCCAGCAGGTCGAAGACGGGTCCGGCCCGGTAGGGGCCGCGGTGGGCGAGGCGGAGCGGGATGCCTGCGTCCGGGGTGGCCGTACGGCGGCCCCGGCCGTTTCGCGGTGCGGCGGCGCGCAGCTCGCTCGGGGTCGACGCGTACACGGCCCGGATCGTGTCGTTGAACTGCCGCACGCTGGCGAAGCCCGACGCGAAGGCGATCTCGGTGATCGGCAGCGCGGTCGTCTGGACCAGGACGCGCGCGGTGTGCGCCCGCTGGGCCCGGGCGAGGGCCACCGGCCCGGCGCCGAGTTCGGCGGTGAGCTGCCGCTGCACCTGCCGCGCGCTGTAGCCGAGGCGTTCGGCGAGGCCCGCGACGCCCTCCCGGTCGACCACGCCGTCGGCGATGAGCCGTACGGCGCGGCCCACCACGTCCGCGCGGACGTTCCACTCGGCGGAGCCGGGCACGGCGTCGGGGCGGCACCGCCGGCAGGCCCGGAAGCCCGAGCCCTGTGCGGCGGCGGCTGTGGCGAAGAACCGTACGTTGGCCCGCTTCGGGGTGACCGCCGGGCAGCTCGGCCGACAGTAGATGCCGGTCGTCTCGACGGCGAAGAAGAACACCCCGTCGAACCGGGCGTCGCGGCTGCGCACGGCCTCGTACCTGGTGTCCTCGTCCGTCTCGTGGTCTGTCACGGGTCCAGTCTCCGTCGGCGGCGGGCGGGCCGCTGGCGGAAATCGGACACGACGCTCCGGGCGCGTTCCGGCGGTGCTGCGGCAGTGCCGCGCGGCACCGTCAGGTGCCGCGGCGGGGGCGAGAGCACCCACCGCGGCCGCCGCACGCGGAGCCCTGGACCGGGGTGCCGGGGTGCGGTCACGAGCCCCGGGGTGCCGGGGTGCGGTCACGAGCGCCAGTGCGGTCCTCGCTTCGCCTCCATCGCGGCCTTGCCGATCGCTCCCTTCCGCTTCCAGTCCTTGCGGATCTCCGCACGGAGCCGGGCGTCGGTCTTGGCGACGATGCGCTGGTTCTCCCGCAGCAGCTTGCGGTAGCTCTGCAGCCGCCGCTCCGGAAGCCCGCCGGACTCGACGGCGGCCAGCACGGCGCACCCCGGCTCGGCTTCGTGGGCGCAGTCGTGGAAGCGGCACCGCTCGGCCAGTTCCTCGATCTCGGAGAACACCTGCCCCACGCCGGTCCCGGCGTCCCAGAGCCCGACGCCCCGCAGTCCGGGGGTGTCGATCAGGACGCCCCCGCCGGGCAGGGCGAGCAGGTTGCGGGTGGTCGTGGTGTGACGGCCCTTGCCGTCGACGTCCCGGGTGGCCCGGACGGTCATGACGTCCTCGCCGAGCAGCGCGTTGGCGAGGGTCGACTTGCCCGCGCCGGACTGCCCGAGCAGCACGGACGTACCACCGCCGACGATCGCCGCGACCTCGTCCAGGCCGTCCCCGTCCACGGCGCTGACCGCCACCACCGGCACGCCGGGCGCGCTGGTCTCCACGTCCTGGAGGAGGTGGGCGCGGGTGACGGCGTCGGGGACGAGGTCGGCCTTGGTGAGGACGACGACGGGCTGTGCCCCGGACTCCCAGGCGAGCGCGAGGAACCGCTCGATGCGGCCGAGGTCGAGTTCGACGGCGAGGGACACGGCGACGATGGCGTGGTCGACGTTGGCCGCGAGGATCTGACCCTCGGACCGCTTGGAGGAGGTGGAGCGGACGAACGCTGTGCGGCGCGGCAGATAGGCGCGGACGTAGCGCGGGTTCCCGCCGGGCTCGACGGCGACCCAGTCACCGGTGCAGACGACCCGCAGCGGGTCGTGCGGGGTGACGAACGCGGTGTCGGCCCGCAGCACCCCGTCGGCGGTGACGACGTCGCACTGCCCGCGGTCGACCCGGATCACGCGTCCGGGCAGCAGTCCTTCGGTGCCGTACGGGGCGAACTGGTCCGCCCACGCGTCGTCCCAGCCGTAGGGAGCGAGCGCGGAGGAAGAAGAGGGAGAGGAAACGGATGAAGCGGAACTGGAAGTCAAGGGTGACCCTTCCCAGGTCGGCCCCCGGCCCGACAGTCGGTCGGGTCAGCCGGCGGCCATGGAGGTGGACTTGATGAACTGGATGCGGGCAGCGCTCGGCGCGGTGACAGCCATCGGTCAACACCTCCTCGGTCCTCGGCACTTCGTAAGACCTTGCTCTTCGTGGAACTCGGCTCTACGTGGAGTCGGCTCTACGCGAAACCGCCGTCACGGTATCCCGTCGCGGCCACGTCACGTCAACTGCTTTTCGCGCAGGCGCGGCCGTTCAGCTCGAAGTCGTACGGCGGGGAGTTCTTGCCGCGCCAGGAGGCGAGGAAGCCGAAGGCCAGGTCGCCGCCCTCGGTGACCGACTTGTTGTAGTCGGCGGCGGTGGCGGTGACGCGCGAGCCGTCCTGGGAGAAGGAGGCGTCCCACATCTGGCCGACCTGCTGGCCGTCCCGGAAGGACCAGGACACGCGCCAGGAGTCGAGGGCCTTGTGGCTGGTGACGGTGACGGTGGCCTGGAAGCCGTCTGGCCACTGGTTGCCCAGGTCGTACTCGACCCGGCAGGCGGGGCTCTCGCTCTCTTCTGGTTCGCTCCGGCCGGTGGGCGAGGAGGTGCCCTGCGGTTCGGTGTGGCGGTTCCTGCCCTCCGACGCGCCGGGCTTGTCCGGCTTGTCCGTGCCCTCGGTGGCGCTGTCGGCCGTGTCCTCGGTGGCCCTGTCGGCCGGCCTGGAGGTCGCGGGCGGCAGCGAAGGGGCGGACGGCAGTCCGGGGTTGGGGTTGCGGTCGGCCACCGGCTGGCGGTCGACGTCGCCGCGTGCCCCCAGGTCGTCGCCGGAGCCGCCGAAGGGCATCATCGACACGCCGAGCGCCAGCACGGAGACCAGGACGGCGGCGACGAGGAGACCGTTGCGGGCGACGCGGGCCTTCTGCGCGTCGCCTTCCGGGTCCGCGCTCGCCTTGTCCGCCCCGTCGGGGCGGCCGGGGCCGAGCCGGACCTCGGCGGCGCGGCGGCGGCGCTCCAGATAGGCGAGACCGCCCCAGCCGATCACCCCGCCGGCCAGCGCCCCGGGCAGCCCGCCGCCGTGCAGACGCAGGCAGGCGGCGGCCTCGGCGCAGCTCACACAGGTGGCGAGGTGCCGGGAGAGGTCGCCCGGGGTGTCGGCGGCGGAGGAGCGGGTGACGGCGTCCAGTAGCCGGGCGTAGCTGCGGCAGCGGGCGTCCATCGGGGTGTCGAGGTGGTTGCGGTGGCAGCGGTCCCGGAACAGGGTGCGCACCTGCTGGAGTTCCTCGCCGGCGGTGGCCGGATCCAGCCCCAGGCGGCGGGCAACCAGGGACAGCGGCAGCGCCTCCACCTCGGCCAGCCACAGCAGTTCCGCGTCGGCCTGCTGGAGGTCGCGCAGGCCGCGCAGCGCGAGCGGGCGCGTCAGGGGCGGTCCGGTGTAGCGGGCGGCCTTGTCCGAGTTGAGCCACAGGCGCAGGTCGGGGTCGAGTTTGTGGCCCTGCCCCTCCTCCTCCCACGCCGCGGCCGTGGTGCGTACGGCGGTCAGCAGCAGGGGTATGCGGGGCAGCCGGGCGGGGCGGCGGCCGGTGTTCCGGGCCGGGACGGCTTCGGCGGCGCGGGCCTCTCGTATGCCGTGTGCGAACGCCTCGCGGCCCAGTTGTGAGGCGGCGATGGAGCCGGAGGTGCACAGGTCGGCGTAGGCGAGGACCGCGTCCCAGCACTCGGAGAACAGCGCGGCCTCGGAGGCGTCCTGGGGGGTCGGCAGGTCGGGCATGAGTCTCCTGCATCCACAAGCGAGGTCAACTCACCACATTGGCAATGGAGTTGGGGGGACCCTCGGCGCAGGGCAAGAGCTTTTCACGTCATCAACACAACTGACAAGCGCCCTGTTCAGATATTAGGTCAGGGCGGCCTGTCCCCGCGGTTCCGGCCTCTGTATGCCGTACGGGTGAAGCCGCCCGGTGACTCAACGCCGTACCGGAATGATGGACGACGTCATCGAAGTGTTATCAAACGGCGGTGGGTTCGTCCGCCGGGAGGCTGTCCATGAAGGAGCTGACGGAGAAGACCGCGTTGCCGGCGCCGGGCGGGCCGTAGCCGGGGGGCGAGGAGAGGCCGAAGTCCTCCATGGTCTGCCGGTACGCCTGGAGCAGGCGGATGTGGTACTCCAGCGGCGCGCCCTGGGGGTTGGCCTTGCCGAGGGGCGTCGTCGGCTCCGGGCACCAGGTGGTGAAGCGGGGCGTGATGCCGTGCGACATGAAGAAGCGCAGGCCCTCGGTGGTGGAGGCAATGGCCTCGTCGACAGAGGTGAAGCCGAACGGCTCGGCCATCTCCACGCCCGCCACGAAGTTGGGGATGACGTTGCGCGCGCCGAAGACGTCCGCCGAGTCGAGGATCCGCTTGTGCCACTCGTCGCGGCCGACGTAGCGCTCCTTGCCCGGGCAGTACAGCTCGAACAGGCGGCGGTCCCACACCTCGTAGTTGGGGTGGTAGATCTGCACGCCGTAGTCCTTGAAGCGCTGGACGTCGTCGCGCGGCAGTGCCTGGGCCACCACCTTGCCGATCCAGCGGCCGGGGAAGCGCTCCTCGATGGCCTTGGCGTAGTGGCCGTAGAAGTCCGCCTCGTCGCGGCCCGCGACCGTCCTGGTGATGGCGCCGCCGGTGAGGGTGTAGGCGGTGGAGGCCTTCGCCGTGTCGTAACGGTCGATGATCTCCAGGGCTTCCAGGACCTCCTCGACGTCCTTCACCCCGGTGTACGGCCGCCCGGCGGCCTTGTGCTGGCGCCAGTTGTGGTTGATGTCGCAGTACTGGCACTCCTCCTTGGCACCGAAGTACTGGCAGACCCGGAAGACCGTCAGGTAGATCAGGTAGCCCCACTGGATGGTCGGGGCCACCTCCATGACCGACTTCCCGCCTGCGAGCGTGTGCCGGTAGTACTCGGGCATAGGCGGCACGCCGACGTCGGAGATCCGCTTGCCGTCGAGGTAGAGGCCGAGCACGCCGTCCTCGTTCGCGGCGACGCGGTACGGCGAGGAGGGGTTCACCCGGACCGAGACGACCGTGCGGCGCAGGTCGTAGGGGCCGCCGGTGAGGATGATCTCCTCGGGCGGCCGGCGCAGCGCGGCCTCGCCCAGCTCGGGCAGGGTGCCGTGGTCGAAGGAGAAGATGAAGTACGACTTCGGCTTGACGTCGCCGCCCTCGTTGTCACTGAGCGCGGACGGGTCGAAGGCCACACCGCCCCGGAGCAGGTCCTCCTTGAAGACGGCCTCCCGCGGGACATGCGGGAATCGCTCCATCAGATCCTCGACCAGCGCGGTACGGCTGCCGCTGCCCATCCCGTCTCTCCTCCCGGCTCGGACGTACGACTCCTCACGGTATGCCCATGGGTATGCGAAGCCGGTACCGGGTCCCCCCGAAGCGGAAAAATGCCGCGTTCGCCGGTTTCGCCGACGGGGTCACGTCACGGTCGCCGGGCGGCGCGCCTTCACCTCGCGGTTGTCAGGCCGCAGCGCCTTCACCTCACGGTTGTCAGGCCGCAGCACCTTCACCTCACGGCCGTCAGGCCGCGCGCTCCAGCGCCGCGAGATCGACCGCGTGGGCGAGTCCGCCCCCGGCCAGCAGCCGCTCCGCCTCCTCGGCGACCGTCAGGCCGAGTCGGGCCAGCTCGTTGCCCTGGGAGCCGGCGAGATGCGGGGTGACGAACGCGCCGGGCAGGTCGTAGAGGGGCGAGTCGGCGGGGAGGGGCTCGGGGTCGGTGACGTCGAGGACCGCGGTCAGGCGCCCGGCGCGCAGTTCCGCCACGAGGGCGTCGTGGTCGACCAGGGCGCCGCGCGCGGTGTTGATCAGCACCGCCCCGTCGGGCATCAGGGCCAGCTCGCGACGGCCGATCATGTGGTGGGTCTCGGGCGTCTCGGGGGCGTGGACGGAGACGATGTCGCAAGTGCGCAGCAACTCGTCCAGCTCCAGCAGCGGGACGCCCAGCGCGGCGGCCTCCCGCTCGTCGACGTAGGGGTCGGTGAGGGCCGGCCGCAGGTCGAAGGGGCGGAGCAGGTCGAGGACGCGGCGGCCGATGCGGGAGGCGCCGATGACGCCGACGCGGCGGCCGTGGTTGCCGATGCCGGGGATGACGCCCCAGCCGGAGGATGCGCGGGTGGTGCGCATCCGCTCGCGGGCGGCGAGGACGTCCTTCCCGGCGAGCAGGATCATGGCGAGGGTGTACTCGGCGACCGGCAGCGCGTTGGCCGCGGCGGCCGTGGAGACCGCGATGCCACGCTGCCAGATCCCGGGGGTGGCGAAGGACTTCACCGACCCGGCCGAGTGCAGTACGGCACGCAGCCGGGGAGCCGCGTCGAGGATCGCCTCGTCGATCCGGGGGCAGCCCCAGCCGGTCACCAGGATCTCGGTCCGGGCCAGTGCGTCCAGCACGCGCGGGTCGGTGAAGTCCTGCGCCACCAGGGCCGGATCGATGTCCACGGACTCGCGCAGCCGCGCCAGGACCTCGGGCGGGAAGACCTGCGGCACGTTCTCGGGGGCCATGGCGAACAGTGCCTGAGGGCGCTGGCTCAAGGGGGTGACCTTCCGGCTCGGGGACACAGGGGGGCGGCTCCCTGGAATACAGGTAGAAACCGCTCTCTACTACGTCTCCACGGTAGGCCGGTCCGGGCCGCGGCGGCAACGGACTCCGAGGCCGGGTAGGTTCCGGCGGGGGCTTCCCGGCCCCCGCTGCCTCGGGGAAGGACGACGCGATGCACGGGACCGTGACCAACTGGTCGGGCAACATCACCTACACGGCCGGGGAACTGCACCGGCCGGACTCCCTCGGCGCATTGCGCGGGCTCGTCGCGGACAGCGACCGGGTGCGGGTGCTGGGCAGCGGGCACTCGTTCAACGAGATCGTCGAGCCGGGCCCCGAGGGCGTCCTGCTGTCGCTGGCCGGCCTGCCCCCGGAGGTGGAGGTCGACACGGTGGCCCGTACGGTCCGGGTCGGCGGCGGGGTGCGCTACGCGGAGCTGGCCCGCCGGGTGCACGGGCACGGTCTGGCGCTGCACAACATGGCGTCCCTGCCGCACATCTCGGTGGCCGGGTCGGTCGCGACCGGCACCCACGGGTCGGGAGTCCTCAACGGCCCGCTGTCGGGGGCCGTGCGCGAGGTGGAGCTGGTCACGGCCGACGGCTCGACGGTGACCATAGGCCGGGACGAGGAGCGGTTCGGCGGGGCCGTCACCTCGCTCGGCGCACTCGGGGTCGTCACCGCGCTCACCCTCGACCTGGAGCCGGCCTACGAGGTGGAGCAGCACCTGTTCACCGAACTGCCGCTCCAGGGGCTGGACTCCGGGACGTTCGAGACGGTGATGGCGACGGGCTACAGCGTCAGCCTGTTCACCGACTGGCGGGAGCCGGGCTTCCGGCAGGTGTGGCTCAAGCGGCGCACCGACCAGCCGCTGCCCGCCTTCCCCTGGGCCGCGCCCGCCACCGAGAAGCTGCACCCGGTGCCGGGCATGCCGGCGGTCAACTGCACCGAGCAGTTCGGAGCCCCGGGGCCATGGCACGAGCGGCTGCCGCACTTCCGGGCGGAGTTCGTGCCGAGCAGCGGGGCGGAGCTGCAGTCGGAGTACCTGCTGCCGCGCCGGCACGCCGTGGAGATGCTGCACGCGCTCGACGCGATCCGGGAGACGGTCGCCCCCGTCCTGCAGACCTGCGAGGTGCGCACGGTCGCCGGTGACGACCAGTGGCTGAGCCCCTCCCACGGACGGGACACCGTCGCGGCGCACTTCACCTGGGTCGAGGACACCCGGGCGGTGCTGCCGGTGGTGCGGCGGGTGGAGGAGGCGCTGGCCCCCTTCGGGGCACGGCCGCACTGGGGGAAGGTGTTCACCGTGCCCGCGTCCGTCCTGTGTGCGCTGTATCCGCGGCTGCACGACTTCCGGGCGCTGGCGCGGGAGCTGGACGCACGGGGGAAGTTCGCCAACGCCTTCGTGAACGAGGTGCTCACGCAGGGGTAGGCGGCGCGCACGCTCCGCGGCCGGCCGGTCAGGACGCGACGTGCCGCCGGGCAGGTCGCGGCACGCGGCACGCGGCACCTCAGGACGCGGCGCGCGTGGTCGTGAGACGGCCAGCGGCCGGTCAGGGCGCGGCGCGCGGCCGGGACGCAGCACACGACTGGCGAGGACACGGCACACGGCCGGTCAAGTTCGCGGCGCGCGGCCGGTCAGGACGCGGCGCGCCGCACCTCGGTACGCGACGCGCGAACGGTCAGGAGACGGCACGCGCCCGGTCAGGTCGCGGCGCGCGGCCGGGTCCGGGGGGCCGAGGCCGTGGCGCGGTCGGCCTCGTCCTCGGCGAGCAGGGAGAGCAGGGACGCCACGGTCAGACCGGCCTCGGCCGGGTGGCGCAGCACCTTGCCGGGGTCGATCCGGTACGTGTTGGTGCGTCCCTCCCGGGTGTGGGAGAGGTACCCGTCCCGCTCCAGGTCGGCGATGATCTTCTGCACGGCGCGTTCGGTGAGCCGGCAGTGGGCCGCGATGTCCCGGATGCGGGCGCTGTGATTGTCGGCGATCGCCGCCAGCACACGGGCATGGTTGGTGAGGAACGTCCATCCGGTGTGTGGCTCGGGCACTCCATCCATACCGCAACTCTAGCGAACGCATATTCAGGCACTCAAAAACACGTACTCCATTTCATGTATCAGTTGACGTGTGTGGGGTAGAGAGGCGAGGCTGGAAGCGGAGGCAAGGCGAACAGACGAGGGAGAACAGGGCCATGCCGGAGCCTGCGTACTCTGCGCGGTCTCACACCCCGGAGGGCGCCGCACCGACGGCGAGCGACAGTGCGCCGGCGGCGATCCCGCCCTGCATGGCGACCATGGACGTGGCACCCGACGGCGACCGGATGACCGTGACGATGTGGGGCGAACTGGATCTGGGCAGCCGACGGCTCCTGCCCGATCTGCACGACGTTCTCGCACTGTCGGGCAGCGGCCTCGACCTGCGTCTGGACGCGATCGGGTTCTGTGACTGCTCCGGTCTGAACATGCTGCTCGACCTGCGCACGCGCGCCCTCGACCAGGGAAAGACGGTCACCGTCCGGTCCTGCGGCATCGCGGTCGAGCGCCTGCTCGACCTGACCGGCACGAGGGAGCTGTTCGCGGACCCCGGGCCGCCGCGGGACGCCGTACCCCCGGCCGGGGCCGGACCGGCCGCGCGGGAGGAGGACGACGAGGACCTCCGCGCCGAGGTCGCGCAACTGCGGCGGGCCATGCAGACCCGGCCCACCATCGACCTGGCCCGCGGCATTCTGATGGCCTCCTTCGGCCTGAGCCCCGAGGCGGCCTGGAGCGTGCTGGTGCGGACCTCCCAGAACACCAACACCAAGCTGCACCACCTGGCCCGGGACCTGGTGGGCACCGTGCACGGCTCCACGCTGCCCGAGCCCGTGCAGCAGCACCTGGCCGCCGCGGTGGCCGGGGCGAGCCAGGGTGACGAGGCGGCGGTGTGCCTCACGCGCGGGGACGGGTGCTGACGCGGCCTCGGTCCCACCGCGGGCACCTCACGGGCGGGCTCCCCGTCCCACCTGAGGCATCATGGTCCAGCCACGGCCGGTCACCACCGGTCCTCACCAGGAGCGCACTTTATAAAGCCCCTTTCCAAACCCCTTGTCGAAAGTCCCGGCAGCCCATAGCCTTGCGCCGCGCCGGTGCCGACGTCGACCCCGGCCCGGCCGGCCTGGAAAGGAATGGGGCACCCGGTGAAGCGCACCTCACGCGACATCCGCACCGCGAACCGCTACGAGGTGCTGCGCCAGATCATCGCCGAGTCACCGACCTCCCGGCAGGAGCTGGCGGCCGCCACCGGCCTCAGTCTCGCCACGGTCGCCACCCTCGTCGGCGAGCTGCTCGACCTCGGCATGATCACCGAGGTCGGCTTCGAGGACTCGGCCGGCGGACGCCCCCGGGGCCTGGTGGCGGTCAACAGCTCGGGGGGCGCGCTGATCGGCGTCGACATCGCCGAGACCTACGTCCATGTCGAGCTGTTCGACCTGGGGCTGAACGTCCTGGCCCGCGCCGAGGAGGACGTCCGGCCCAGCGAGAGCCTGCCCGAGCAGGTGGTGGGCCATGTGACCACCGCCGTCGGCTCGGTGGTCACCCAGGCCGGCATCGAGGGAGCCCGGGTGCTCGGGGTCGGGGTGAGCGTGCCGGGGCAGGTGGACCGCGCCACCGGTTTCGCGGAGTACGCACCCAACTGGGACTGGCACGACGTGCCGCTGCTCGACCTGCTCACCGAGCACATCGCCTACCCGCTGCACCTGGACAACCCGCTGCGCGCCAGCGCGGTGGCCGAGCTGTGGTTCGGGGCCGCGCGCGGGCGGGGGAACGCCGTGGTGGTCAACCTCGGGACCGGGGTGGGCGCCGGACTCGTCCTGGGCGGCGGGCTGCACCGCGGGGTGAGCAACAGTGCCGGCGAGTGGGGCCACACCACGATGGTGCTGGACGGACGCCTGTGCCGGTGCGGCAACCACGGCTGCGTGGAGACGTACGTCGGCGCGCGCGGCATCATGCTGAACCTACGTGAGATCGACCCCGGCAGCGCGCTGCTGCACCCGGAGGACCAGACGGCGACCATCGACGCGCTGGCCCTCGGACTCGCGGCGGACGACCCGGTGGCACGCCGGGCCGTCCACGAGACCGCGCGCTATCTGGGCGCCGGCGTCGCCGACCTGGTGAACCTGTTCAACCCCGAGATCGTCGTACTGAGCAGCTGGGTCGCCCGCACCCTGGGCGAACCGCTGCTGCACGAGGTGCGCGAGGCCGTCGCCCGGCACGCGCTGCCGCGGCCGCTGGCCGCCACCGAGGTCGTCCTCTCCCCGATCCCCACCGACCCGGTGTGCCTGGGCGCGGCGACGTTCGCACTGGAGGGCGCGCTCCAGGCCGTCGGGCAGAAGAACGGCAAACGCACCACCGCGAAGAGCCGCACCACCGCCCCACCCGCGTAGCGGCGGAAGCAGCTCCTCCGCGACGCCCGCCCGTTCGAAATAACGAACCGGATGCAACGCTTCGAACAGACTTCGTCCAACCCCTTGCCGAAGCCTTAGCCGAAGCTCTAGCGTCCCGCACCGCACCTCTCTTTGAGCCATCTGACAGTGAGCCCCCCGGGCCGTGGGCCATCAGGCAGTGAGCCGCAGAGCCGCAGCCGCACTCGAGACAAGGACGTCAGCATGTCGGCATCGAGCAACATGAACTGGGACCGCCGAACCGTACTGCGGGCCGCGATGGGCCTGGCCGCCGCAGGCGGACTCGCCGCGTGCGGCGGCAACAACGGGCGGGGCGGGGGCAGCGGTTCGGGCGCGAACCTGGTCCAGTACTTCCACGCGTATGGCGAGGCGGGCACCGAGCAGGCCATCAAGCGGTACGCGAAGGCCTACGACAAGGCCAACGTGACCACGCAGTGGATCACCAGCTCCGACTTCGAGAGCAAGCTCTTCGCGACGCTGCTCACCGACAACGCGCCCGACCTGTTCGAGTTCCACCCGCAGATCCAGATGATCAAGAGCGGGCAGGTGGCCGACCTGACCGACATCATCGAGCCGGTCAAGGACGACTTCAACCCGGCGGACATCAAGTCGCACACGGTGGACGGGAAGATATACGGCGTCCGCATGATCGACGACCCGCAGTTCTTCTTCTACCGCAAGTCGATGCTGGAGAAGGCGGGCGTCGACGTGCCGACCACGCTCGACGAGCTGATGGAGGCCGCCGCCAAGCTCACCACCGGCAAGGTCAAGGGCCTGTACATGGGCAACGACCTGCACAACGTCAACGACACGTTGATCTGGTCGGCCGGCGCCCAGCACCTCGACGAGAAGAACGAGATCGCCTACCACACGGACGGGGTCGTCGAGGGCCTCAAGAAGATGCGCAAGCTGTTCACCAGCGGCGACCTTCTCCTCGGCGCACCGACCGAGTCCTGGGACCCCTCCTCGTTCAACCAGGGCCTGTGTGCCATCCAGTTCTGCGGCATGTGGGCGATGCCGGCGATCCAGGACGCGCTCGGCGACGACTGGGGGGTCTTCCCCTTCCCGAAGGTCACGGACTCCGGCAAGCAGTCCGTCTACAACGGCGGCTGGTCGATGTTCGTCAACGCCAAGGGCAAGAACGTCGAGGCGGCCAAGGAGTACGTGAAGTGGCTGTGGATCGACCAGAAGCAGTACCAGGAGGACTGGGCCACCTCCTACGGCTTCCACATTCCGCCGCGCACCTCGCTCGCGGAGTCCGCCGACAAGCTCAAGTCGGGCAACGCCGCTGAGGGCGTCCGGCTCTTCAACGAGTTCGGGCACTTCGACAACATCGGCTGGACCCAGGCGATGCGCACCGCCTTCGAGGACGTCTTCGCCAACTGCGTCCGCAAGAACATGGACCCGGAGGCCGCCCTCGACAAGTGCGATGCGGCCGTCAACCGCGAGCTCAAGAAGCTGTTCGGATAGACCGCGGGACGGACCACGACATGTCGACGACCAAGACGCGCGACCTCGCGCGCCCCGCCGCGGCGAAGGCCTCACCGGCCCCGCCGCGGCGGGGTCTGCGGGGCAGCCCCACCTTCAACTTCTGGTTCTTCACCGGGCCGTTCCTCATCGGCCTGGCGATCTTCGTCTACGCGCCGATCCTCTGGAGCCTCTGGCTCAGCTTCTTCGAGGCCCGGTTCACCGTCACACCCGACAAGTTCATCGGCTTCGACAACTACGTGTACATGCTGACGAACGACGACTTCGTCGGCTCACTCGGCACCTTCACCATCTTCGCCGCGTTCATCGTGCCCACCACCTGGGCGCTCTCGCTGAGCCTGGCCCTGCTGGTGAACCGGCTGCGCTTCATGCGGGCGTTCTTCCGCTCGGTGTTCTTCCTGCCGACCGCGTGCAGTTACGTGGCCGCCTCGCTGATCTGGAAGATGTCCATCTTCAGCGGGGTCCGCTTCGGCCTGATGAACACGGTCCTGAGCTGGTTCGGAGTCGAGAACATCGCCTGGCTCTCCGACCCCAATCCGCCCTGGTACTGGCTGGTCATCATTACCGCACGTCTGTGGCTGCAGTCCGGGTTCTTCATGATCCTTTTCATCGCGGCGTTGCAGAACATCCCGGACGAGCTGTACGAGGCCGCCGCCATCGACGGCGCCAAGCCGGGGTGGCAGACCTTCCGGTACATCACGCTGCCCCAACTGCGCGCCACGTCCACCGCGGTGATCCTGTTGTTGCTCATCGCCGCGTACCAGGCCTTCGACGAGTTCTACAACCTGCTGTCGAAGACCACCTGGGGTCGTCCGCCCCTCGTCGAGCTGTACTACAAGGCCCTGGGCGAGAGTCAGGACTACGGTTCCGGCAGCGCGGGTGCGGTCATCCTGACCGTGCTGATCTGTGCCGTGACCCTGTTCCAGGGCAAGATCATGGGCTTCGGAAGGGGGGAGGGTTCCAAGTGACCACCACGATGCCCGAGGTGCGGAAGCCCGCGCCGTCGTCAGGCAAGCCCCGCCGCGACAGGCGCGGTGGCGGGGTGATGAGCTCCACCGGCCTCTACATAGCCACCGGGATCGCCGGCTTCCTCTTCCTGATCCCGTTCTACCTGATCATCCGCAACGCCCTCTCCACCGACGCCGAGATCACCGGAGAGAACTGGAAGTTCTTCCCCACGGACCTCCAGTGGGGCAACGTCAGCGAACTGTTCACCGACGAGACGGTGCCCTTCGGCCAGTCCCTGTGGAACTCGGCGATCGTGGCCACCCTGCACACCGTCGGTGTCCTGCTGGTGTGCTCCCTCGCGGGTTACGGTCTCGCCCGCATCCCGTACAAGCACGCCAACAAGGTCTTCTACGCCGTCCTGGGCACCCTGATGGTCCCGACGGCGGTCACCTTCGTCCCGAGCTTCGTGCTGGTGTCGTCGCTCGGCTGGGTGGACACCTACCGGGGCCTCATCATCCCGGGCCTGTTCAGTGGTTTCACCTGCTTCCTGTTCCGGCAGTACTTCCTGGGGTTCCCCAAGGAGCTGGAGGAGGCGGCGCGCGTGGACGGACTGGGCTACTGGGGTGCCTACTGGCGCATCGTGGTGCCCAACTCGCTGAACTTCTTCGCGGCGATGGCCACCATCACCTTCATCAACGGCTGGAACTCCTTCCTGTGGCCGTTGGTCATAGGCCAGGACCCGGGATCGTGGACCGTCCAGGTCGCGCTCTCCAACTACATGACCAACCAGACCGTCGTCTTCCATCTGATTTTCATGGCCACCGCCTTTTCCATCCTGCCCCTGGTGTTCGTCTTCCTCTTCCTCCAGCGCTGGCTGGTGCAGGGGATCGCCCAGACCGGCATCAAGGGCTGAGCTAGGAGACCGATGTCTTTCCGCACCACCCCTGATTACGTCGAGGACGTCTCCCCGGGCAGCGGGGCCCTGCCGCCCCGCGCCTGGTACGCGTCCTCGGACGCGCGGTCCCTGTCGCTGAACGGCAGCTGGCGCTTCCGGCTGTCGGCGACGATCGACACCGAGGACGACTCGTTCGCCGAGGAGGGTTACGAGGCCGGGGACTGGGCCGAGGTCACGGTCCCCGGGCACTGGGTCCTCCAGGGCGACGGGGCGTTCGGGTCCCCGATCTACACCAACCACCTCTACCCCTTCCCGGTGGACCCGCCGCACGTCCCGACGGAGAACCCGACCGGTGACCATCTGCGCGTCTTCGACCTGCCGTCCGACTGGCCGGCGGACGGCGGGGCGGTGCTGCGGTTCGACGGTGTCGAGTCCTGCGCCCGGGTGTGGCTGAACGGCACGGAGCTCGGCGAGTTCAAGGGCTCCCGGCTGCCGCACGAGTTCGCGGTCGGGGAACTGCTGCGGCCGGGCGGCAACGTGCTCGCGGTGCGCGTGCACCAGTGGTCGGCCGGGTCGTACCTGGAGGACCAGGACCAGTGGTGGCTGCCGGGCATCTTCCGTGACGTGACGCTGCTGCACCGCCCGCCGGGCAGTGCGGGCGACTTCTTCGTGCACGCCTCCTACGACCACACCACCGGCGAGGGCACCCTGCGCGTCGACTCCGACGTCGACGGGCGGGTGGCCGTCCCGGCCCTGGGCATCGAGGTCCCGACCGGCGAGTCGGTGACGGTCGCGGTCGAGCCGTGGACCGCCGAGACGCCGAAGCTCTACGACGGTGTGCTGGCCGTCGAGGGCGAGCGGGTGCCGCTGCGGATCGGTTTCCGTACCGTCGTCCTCGAGGACGGGCTGATCAAGGTCAACGGCAGGGCCGTCCTCTTCAAGGGCGTCAACCGGCACGAGTGGCACCCCGAGCACGGCCGTGCGCTCGACCTGGAGACCATGCGCGAGGACGTGCTGCTGATGAAGCGGCACAACCTCAACGCCGTGCGCACCTCGCACTACCCGCCGCACCCGGCCTTCCTCGACCTGTGCGACGAGTACGGCCTGTGGGTCATCGACGAGTGCGACCTGGAGACCCACGGTTTCGTCGAGCAGGACTGGCGGGACAACCCGGTCGACGACGACCGCTGGACCCCGGCGCTGCTGGACCGCGCCACGCGCATGGTCGAGCGGGACAAGAACCACCCGTCGGTGGTGTTCTGGTCGCTGGGCAACGAGGCCGGCACCGGGCGCGGGCTCACCGCCATGGCCGAGTGGGTCCACGACCGCGACCCCGAGCGGCTGGTGCACTACGAGGGCGACTGGAACTGCCGCGACACGGACGTGTACTCGCGGATGTACGCCTTCCACGACGAGGTCGACAAGATCGGGCAGGGGCTCGACGGCGGCGCCCGCAAGCGCCGCGAACTGCCGTTCATCCAGTGCGAGTACGGGCACGCCATGGGCAACGGCCCGGGCGGGCTCGCCGACTACCAGGAGCTGTTCGAGAAGTACGAGCGGCTCCAGGGCGGGTTCATCTGGGAGTGGATCGACCACGGCGTCAAGCACCCCGGGCTGGGCTACGCCTACGGCGGTGACTTCGGCGAGGAGCTGCACGACGGCAACTTCGTGTGCGACGGTCTGGTCTTCCCCGACCGGACGCCGTCGCCGGGGCTCGTGGAGTACAAGAAGGTGATCGAGCCGGTCCACATCGAGGGCGACGGCGCGAACGGCATCGTGCGGCTCACCAACAAGCAGGACTTCGCCGACCTGTCCGCGCTGGCCTTCGAGTGGTCGTGCCAGGTGGACGGCGAGACGGTCGAGTCGGGTTCGCTGCCGGTACCGGCGCTGGCGCCGGGCGAGAGCGGCGAGGTGAAGCTGCCGGAGCCGCCCATGGACGGCCGGGGCGGCGAACGCCAGTGGACCGTGCGGGCGGTGCTCGCGCAGGACACGCTGTGGGCTCCGAAGGGTCACGTCGTGGCCTGGGGGCAGTTCGCCGCGGGGGCACGGCCGCTGCCGACCTTCCCCGCGACCGACCGGCCCGTGCGCGACGGGGACCGGTTCACCCTAGGCCCGGCCGCGTTCGACGCCCGCACCGGTGCGCTGCGGTCGATCGGCGGGGTGGAGGTCGGTGCGGCGCCGCGGCTGGACGTGTGGCGGGCGCCGACCGACAACGACGACGGCGCGGAGTGGCAGACCGACACCCGCTACGGGATGCTGTGGCGCAGGCTCGGCCTGCACCGCATGCGGCACCGCCTGGTCTCGGTCGAGGCCGGCGACGACGCGCTGACGGTCCGCACCCGGGTCGCGCCCGCCGCCCGCGAGGTCGGCCTGGACACGGTGTACCGCTGGACGTCCGACGGCGAGCGGCTGCGGCTGGCCGTATCCGTGACGCCGGAAGGCGACTGGACGGTGCCGCTGCCCCGGCTCGGGGTGCGTTTCGGGCTGTCGGAGGCCGACGCCGTGGAATGGTTCGGCGGCGGTCCCGGCGAGGCATACCCGGACACCCGGGCGGCGTCCATGGTGGGCCGCTGGCAGTCGACGGTGGACCGGCTCCAGACGCCGTACGTCCGGCCGCAGGAGAACGGCGCCCGTGCCGACGTCCGCTGGGTGGAGCTCGGCGGTCTGCGGATCGAGGGCGACCCGGAGTTCTGGTTCACCGCGCGGCGCTGGACCACCGAGCAGCTGGACGCGGCGCGGCACCGCACGGACCTCACGCCGGGCGACACGGTGTGGGTCAACCTCGATCACGGGCAGCACGGCATCGGCTCGCAGTCGTGCGGCCCGGGCCCGCTGCCGCGGTACTTCCTGAAGGCGGAACCGGCCGAGTTCGCGTTCCTGTTCTCGACCACCAGGTAAAAACTCGAGAACTCGAGAACCTGAGTACTCGATTAATCGATTGACCCATTGATCGACATTCCGACAGGGTCGGGGCGTCATCCGCGGCCGGTCGGCCCTCGCAGCCGACCGGCCGCAACTGCGTTGCACCACGAGGAAGTCGGTGAACCGGTTGAGTGTCGCCATCAAGGTCCGCGGACTGTCCCGCACCTTCCACACCACCGTCCGCCGCCCCGGTTTCCTGGGCGCCGTCAGATCGCTGGTCAATCCCGAGCGGGTGGCCAAGCACGCCGTCACCGATATCACCTTCGACGTGGCCCCGGGCGAACTCCTCGCCCTGCTCGGCCCGAACGGCGCCGGCAAGTCCACCACCATCAAGATGCTGACCGGCATCCTCACGCCCACGTCGGGCGAGGCCCGGGTCGCGGGCGTGGTGCCCTACCGGGAGCGGGAGCGCAACGCCCGTAACGTCGGCGCGGTGTTCGGGCAGCGCACCCAGCTGTGGTGGGACCTGCCGGTGCGCGAGTCGTTCGCGATCCTGCGGGACATCTACGAGGTGCCGAAGGCCGAACACGCCGCCCGGCTGAAGGAGTTCGACGACATCCTGGAACTGTCGTCGTTCTGGGGCACCCGGGTCCGTCATCTCTCGCTCGGCCAGCGGGTGCGCAGCGATCTGGCCGCCGCGCTGCTGCACGACCCGCCGGTGGTGTTCCTGGACGAGCCGACCATCGGCATGGACGTGGTGGTCAAGGAGCAGGTGCGGGAGTTCCTGCGCCACCAGGTGGAACAGCGCGGCCGTACGGTCCTGCTGACCACGCACGACATGACGGAGGTCGGGCGGCTCGCCGAGCGGGTGGTGCTGGTCAACCACGGCCGGCTGGTCCTGGACGGCACCCTCGACGAGATCCGCCGGAAGTTCGGCTCGACCTGGCAGGTGCGGGCCACGCTCGCCGACCCGCACGCCGTGATCGTCCCGCCGCCCGGCATCACGCTGCTGCGGCACAGCGGCGCGCAGGTCGTCTTCGGCCCCGACGGGGCTTCCGGGCCCACCGTCCACCAGGCGCTGAAGGCCGTGATCGAGCGGTTCGAGGTGACGGACATCGCCCTGGACGAGGCGGATCTGGAAGACGTGATGCGGGCCGCGTACGTGCACGCCGGGGAGGTCTGACGTGGCCGTGCCGCACGCCTGGCGCGCTGCCCGCATCACCCCGCTCGGCGAGCTGAACGCCCCGCCCCGGATAACCGCCGTCGCGCTCCGGCTGGCCGTGCAGGTGGTGCTGGTCTGGTCGCTGTGGCGGGGCCTGTACGCGCAGACCGGCACGACCGCCGGGCTGAGCCGCGACCAGGCGGTGACCTACGCCGTGCTGGCGGTACTGGCGTCCCGGCTGCGGGAGCTGGACCAGTACGCGGGCCGGGACACGGTCCTGCAGCACATGCACTTCGGCACCATCGTCTACTGGTACCTGCGGCCGCTGCCGCCGCAGCGCTACTACGCCCTGCGGGCGGCCGGCGAGCAGTTGTACGGGCTCGCGTGGGCGCTGACGGGGTACGTGATCTGCCTGGCCGCGGCGGTCGTCGAGCCGCCCCGTTCGGCCGCGGTGGCCGGGGTGTTCGTGGTCAGCATGCTGCTGGGCCAGTGGGTCCTGTACTACGTCCTGCTCGTCCTGGACCAGTTGTGCTTCTGGACGGTCCGCAACACGGCCGCGATGCTCATCCTGCTGTTCGCGCAGAACCTGCTGTCCGGGGTGTACGCGCCCCTGTGGTTCTTCCCGGACTGGTTCGTGACGATGAGCGCGTTCCTGCCCTTCCAGGCCACGCTGAGCGTGCCGCTGTCGCTGTACGTGGGTCGGATCCCCCTGTCCGACGCGGCGTTCCAGCTCTTCGTGCAGGCCATGTGGGTGGTGGCGCTGGCGTCGTTCACCCGGCTGCTGTGGCGGCGGGCCGCCCGGCGCGTGATCTCGCAGGGAGGCTGACATGTCGGTGAAGGCTCTGCGGATCGTGTGGCGGATCACCGCCCTCAACTTCCGCGCGCAGCTGGAGTACCGCACCGAGTTCCTGCTGATGATCGCGATCGGGGCGGTCTGGCAGGTGTCGGTGATCGTGTTCGCCACGGTGCTGCTGTCCCGGTTCGCCGGGATGGGCGGCTGGGACAGCTCCGACGTGCTGCTCATCCCGGCGACGCGGATGCTGGCGCACGGTCTGTTCGTGCTGTTCCTGGGGCGAATGCACTGGGCCGGCCGGCAGATCCAGGAAGGCCGGGTCGACATCTACCTGATGCGCCCGATGCCGGTCCACCGGCAGATGCAGCTGGCCTATTTCCCCACTAACGCCATCGGGGACCTCACGGTCGCGGCGGGTCTGATGGCGGGCGCGCTGTCCCGCAGCGACCTCGACTGGACGGCGGGCCGGACCACGTATCTCATCGCGGCCGTGCTGGGCGGCATGCTGCTGGAGGCGGCCCTGTTCACGGTCGTGGCGAGCGCGGCCCTGCGCTTCCCGGCCTCCGACCACTGGGGCCGCTGGCTGGAGGAACTCCTCGGCACGTTCGGCAGCTACCCGCTGAACGTCCTCCCCAAGGCGGTGGGCGGCTTCCTCACCTTCGGTCTCCCGCTCGCGTTCGTCGCCTACTTCCCGGCAGCGGTCCTGACCGGCCACGGCCACACGACGGGGGTGCCGTTCTGGCTGGCGGCCGCGTCACCGCTGCTCGGGCTGCTGGCGTACCTGGGCTCCCGGCTGGTGTGGCGGTGGAGTCTGCGGCACTACAGCGGGATCAACGGCTGAGGCTCCGGCCCGATCCGCAGGTCAACGGGTGGGATTCCGGCCCGACCCGCGAATCGGGGTGAACAGGGCCGTCACGGCGAGCAGGACGCAGGTCGCTCCGGCGGCCAGGGCGACCGGTGTCGTGCCCTGTTCCTCGGCGACCCAGGTCAGCACGGCGGCACCGATCGGTGCCGCCGCGTACTGAAGCGTCCAGAAGGCGGAGGTGACGCGGCCCAGGAGGTTCTCGGGCGTGACCTCCTGGCGCAGCGACATCGAGCAGGTGCCCGCCATGCCTGCGCAGGCGAGGAACGCGGCGCTCAGGGCCGCCACGACCGGCACCTCACGGGCCCAGCCGAGACCCGCGAAGGCGAGCCCGCACACCGCGACCGAGCCGGTCCACGTCGCGCCGAAGCCGAGGCGGCGACGGAAGCGGGCCACGAGCAGGGCGCCGGTGATGGTGCCGAGCGCGCCGACCGCCATGACGGTGCCGACCGTGCCGTCGTCATGGCCGAGGTCGTGCTTGAGGTGGTAGATGACCAGGTCGTTCAGACCGAGGGTGAGGAAGCTGAAGACGAACAGCAGGGCGGTGAGCGAGCGCAGCACGGGGTGGCCGTAGAGGAAGGCGACGCCGGTGCGCAGGTCCTGCCACAGGCCGGTGCTGCGGTCCGTGTACTCGTCCGGGGTGCGCTTGCGGAACCGTACGAAGCACAGGCACGCGGCCGACACCCCGAAGCTGGCCGCGTCCACACCCACCGCCGCGGCCGGGCCGGACCAGGCGGCGACCAGGCCCGCGCACAGCGGCCCGAGGACACCCGCCGCCGCGGCCGTCGCGTTCAACCGGCCGTTGGCTTCCGTGAGTTGTGCGGTTCCGACCAGGCCCCGCACGACAGTGACGTAGCCGACCGCGAACAGCATGCCCACGGCCTCGCACAGCGGCAGCACCACGTACAGCAGCCAGATCT
The DNA here is from genome assembly GCF_055578235.1 of Streptomyces sp. NPDC033136. NCBI lineage: Bacteria > Bacillati > Actinomycetota > Actinomycetes > Kitasatosporales > Streptomycetaceae > Streptomyces > Streptomyces sp. NPDC033136. The sequence goes on along the minus strand of NZ_JBVIPD010000019.1, from coordinate 89,614 downwards.
GCGGGCCGAACAGCCACACCAGCGGGATCACCCCGTACAGGCCCATGCGCACGAGGTCGCAGGCGATGAGCAGCCGGCGCCGGTCCACCCGGTCCACCACGACTCCGGCGAACACCGCCGCCACGACCGCAGCCGCCCCGCCCACCGCCGTCAGCAGACCCATCCGTGCTACCGACCCGGTGGCCTCCAGCACCAGCAGGGGCAGGGCGATCAGCCCGAAGGAGTCGCCGAGCACGGAGAGGGTCTGCGCGACCCAGAAGACGCCGAAGTCCCGCTGCCGCCATAGGGGGCGAGTGCCCGATAAGCCCTCGTCGGTGGCGTCCTCGCGCCGCGCCGCCCCGTGCGTCATGCCGCCGCCTCCCCCGCGTCCCCGCCGCCTGGCCCCGGCCACCCTACGGCTCCCCGCGGCGACCGAGGAATGCCGCATCCGCCCGCACCCCGATGCCCGAGAAAACCGATACCGGTGGGCGGTGCTCACGGAGTAGCGTCCGTACCGTGAGGTGATCTCTCCCCCGGTGTCCCGGACACCGCAGACGCGAACCCGACCCGTGCCCTGACGTTCCGCAGGGAGAGATCACCATGCACATCACCTTGGGCAACACTCCTGGCGAGACCCTGGCCGCCTTCACCGCACGGGCGGCCGCCGATCCCGGCGTCGCCGGACTGGTGCTCAGCGGTTCCCGGGTCCACGAGGGCATGCCGACGGTCCACTCCGACTACGACCTGCACGTGATCCTGAGGGATCAGCATGCCTCGCCGATCGCCGAATTGGACTGGTTCCGCTCCGCCCACCTGGACCTCGTGGTCATCCCGCTGGCGGAGTTCCGCACCCGCGGCATGCCCGGCCGGCCCGACAGCTTCGCGCGGTACTCGTACGTCCACGCCGAGGTGCTGCTCGACCGGTTGGACGGGACGGTCGCCCAAATCCTCGACGAGAAGCGGACGCTCGGCGCCGACGAGGCCCGGGCCGCCGTCGACGGCTGGCTCGACGCCTACGTCAACCAGACCTACCGTTCCCTGAAGAGCTACCGCGACGACCGCCCCGACCTGGGCCACCTGGACGCCGCCGAGTCCGTCCCGTACGCCCTGGAGGTGCTCTTCGCCCTGCACCGCCGCGTGCGGCCCTACAACAAGTACCTCCGGTGGGAGCTGGAGCGGCAGCCGCTGGGCGACCCCCGGTGGGAGGCGTCCCGGCTCCTTCCCGTCCTGCGGAGCATCCTGGCCGACGGCGATCCGCCCACCCAGCGCGCCCTGTTCACCGGCATCGAGGACCTGGCGCGCCGGGCCGGACACGACCGGGTCCTCGACTCCTGGGGCGAGGACCTGACGCTGCTGCGCCGGCCCTGAGCGGCGCCGGTGGCCGCGCAGCACGATGCCGGGTCGGGGGGCATCGAAGGCTCGCCTCGTCTTTCACTGTTTCCTCCTGTTTCCTCAACCGGCCTTGTACGTCACACTCGTTGCCATCGAACATGAGCGACGTTCACGTTCCGCTCCGCCTCCTCAGACCGGAGACCTCCCCATATGAGACGACTCCTCGGCACCCTCGCCGCTGCCGCCCTGACCCTCACCGGCCTCACCGCCGCCGGCGCCACCCCCGCGGCCGCCGCGGACTCCGGCTCCTTCGACGTCCTGACGTACAACATCGCGGGCCTCCCCCTCGGCCTCGGCGACAGCGACCCCGAGACCAACACCCCGCTGATCGGGCAGCGGCTCGGGCCCTACGACATCGTCAACGTGCAGGAGGACTTCAACTACCACGCCTCGCTGTACGCCAACGACAAGCACCCGTACCGCACGGCGACCAGCGGCGGCGCGGCCTTCGGTGACGGCCTCAACACCCTCTCGGACCACCCCTTCGAGGACTTCCAGCGGGTGAAGTGGAACGACTGCACCGGGACCAACTGCCTGACCCCGAAGGGCTTCTCCCTCGCTCGGGTGCGGCTGGCCGAGGGCGTCCACGTCGACGTGTACAACGTCCACACCAACGCCGACGCGACCGACGACGCGCTGGCGGCCCGCCGGGCCAACATCGAGCAGCTCTCCGGCTTCATCCGGGCGAACTCCTCCGGCAACGCGGTGATCGTCATGGGCGACACCAACACGCGGTACACCCGCCCGGGCGACAACATCCGCACCCTGCTGTCGGAGAACGGCCTGACCGACGCGTGGGTCGAGCTGGTGAAGGGCGGCACACCCCCGGCCCAGGGCAGCGACGCGCTGGTCTGTGACAAGGCGGCGCCGACGGACGACTGCGAGGTGGTGGACAAGGTCCTCTACCGGGGCGGCGAACTCGTCGGACTCGACGCGACCCGCTACCACAACGACTGGGCGGCCTTCCTCCGCTCCGACGGCAAGCACCTCTCCGACCACTTCCCGCACACGGTCGGCTTCTCGTACACGCTCAACTCCTCGCTGCGGGCGAGCGACTTCTTCGGCGGCCCGCACGGCACGGCCTTCAACGACGCGGACGACCTGCCGGCGACCCCCGCGCCCCGCACCCTCACCCTGCGCGGCGGCGCCCGCCTGGACGCGGTGTCGTTGACCCATGACGGCGGTACGGCCCTGACCCACGGCGGCACGGGCGGCACCGCGACCTCGCTCACCCTGGCCTCCGGCGAGCACCTCACCTCGGTCAAGCTGACGCAGGGCCAGAAGAACGGCCGCACCCGGATTTTCTCGGCGTCCTTCACGACGGACAGGGACCGCACCCTGTCCGCCGGGACGGCCACGTCCGCCGCGAAGACCTTCACGGCCCCGTCCGGCTGGCAGATCGTGGGCTTCACGGGCCGCGCCGACGCGGAGATCGACAAGCTGGGAGTGGTGTACGCGCCGATCCGCTGAGTCCCGTACTACGCTCTTCCCTCATGCCCAGAGCCGGCCTCACCCCCGACCGCCTCGTCGCCGCCGCGGCGGACCTCGCCGACGAGGCCGGCTTGGAGCACGTCACCCTCTCCGCCCTGGCCCGCCGCTTCGGGGTGAAGGACGCGAGTCTGTACACCCACGTCCGGAACCTGAAGGACCTGCGCACGCGGATGGCCGTCCGCGCGGGCGGCGAGATGATCGACCGGATCGCCGCGGCGGTCGAAGGGCGGGAGGCCGGCCGGGACACGCTCGGTGCCTTCGCCGGCGCCTACCGGGCCTACGCCCTGGAACACCCCGGCCGGTACGCGGCGACACAGATCCGGCTCGACCAGGACCTGGTCGCGGACTGCCCCGCGCTGCGCCGCACGGCCGACGTCACCTACGGCATGCTCCGCGCCTACGGCCTGGAGGAACCCGACCTCACCGACGCCGTACGCCTGCTGCGCAGCACCTTCCACGGCTACTGCGCCCTGGAGTCCACCGGCGCCTTCGGCGCGCCCCGTGACGTACAGGCGTCCTGGGACAGGGCGATCGACGCCCTGCACGTACTGCTTCGGAACTGGCCCCGCGAACCGAGGACGACCGATGCCTGACAGCGACGCTCCCCGCGGCGCCGACCGAAGTGAGGTGCTCTCTCACGTGACGTCGAGGGTGACGTCCGCTCCCGGGCCGTCCAGCCGGACCAGCACCGTGCCGGCGTCGCGCCAGCGGACCGCCAGTCCGTTGTGCTCGTCCGCCCGTACGGAGACCAGCTCCGGCAGCGGAACGGGGTCCGCCTCCGCCGTCAGCCGGGCCAGGGCGACGAAGAGCGTGGCGCCCTCGCCGGTGACGCCGGTGAGGGCGTCGTCGAGGCCCGTCACCGGCAGGAGTTCGGCCCGCAGCCCCTCTGCCTCCGGCCAGCCGGTGACCCGTACCGGCGTCCCGGGCTCCGCGCCCGTCACCAGATGCGCCCGTACCTCCGCCGCCCCGTGTGCCAGCACCACGCTCGTCACCTGGGCTCCCCCGCCTGCCGTGTGCCGCGAGGCGGCCCAGCCCTCGCCGGCGCCCAGCGGTTCGATGCCGGTGCGGCTCGGGTCGCCGGCGACGACCACACTGTTGTCGTACGACTTGGCGGGGGCCGTCACGGTCGAATACGCCAGCCGCGTGTAGTACGGGTCGTAGCGGACGTCCTCGCTGCCGTGGTTGTGGAGGCGGACCACACCGTCGGAACGGGTGGACTGGAGCAGCCAGTTGGGAGGGCAGAGGGGGGTGACGGCGTCCGCGCGCTCGGCCGGGGCGGGTTCCTCCGTCGCCGTCCACACCTCGTGGTCGGGCGGCAGGAGCAGGCCCAGGAAGCCCTTGCTCGCCCAGTACGGGGAGGCCGGGCCGGAGTAGCCCTGGAGGACGGACGCGTCGGGGCCGTGCCAGCCCAGGGACAGCAGGCCCCGGTCGTCCACCGCGCCCCGGTCGAGGAAGTAGCGCAGTGCTCCCGAGGCCAGGCGCCGGGTCTCCCCCGGCGGCAGAGGCGTACGGCCGGTCAGCGCGCCGAGCCACAGCGGTGCCGTCGTCGCGAAGCGGTAGGTCAGGGAGCGGCCCTGGTGCATCGGGGCGCCGTCGCCGCCGAACAGGCGGGCGTAGTCGGAGAGGTGGCGTTCGAGACGCGCCCCGTACAGGTCCAGCAGGCGCTCGTCGCGCTCCAGCCAGGCGTGCAGCACCGGGTAGAGGTGCATGGCCCAGCCGTTGTAGTAGTCGAACTTGCGGCCGTCGCCGTCGGTGTACCAGCCGTCGCCCACGTACCACTGCTCGATGCGCTCCAGGCCGCGGTCGATCGCCGCGCGGGAGGCGTCCGGCTCGTGGCCGATCTCGGCGAGGAAGCCGCCCACCGTGACCGGGAACAGCTCCCAGTTGCAGGGCCACGCCTCGGCGGTGAGCGCGTCGCCGAGCCAGGCGGCGGCCCGCTGCCGCACGCCGTCGTCCAGCCGGTCCCACAGCAGGTCCCGCGTCAGACGGAGGGCCAGGGCGATCGAAGCCGCCTCCACCAGGGGCTGGCTGCGGTCCTCAATGCGGGGCCAGACGCCCGAGACGCCGGCGGCCAGCCCGTCGGCGTAGCGCTCCAGGGCCTTGTCGTCGCGGCGGAAGGCTGCCAGCAGCAACGTGCGGGCGTAGCCCTCCAGGCCGTCGGAGAGGCGGCCCGACCAGCTGGTCCGGTCGCCGGGCAGGTGGTACAGCGCGCGGTCCTCGGTCGCGTACGGCTCCACGGCGGTGAGCAGGGCGTCGGCCGCCGTCTCCCAGTGGGCGCGGGTGTAGCCGGTGTACGCGGAGGTCGTGCGGTCGGCGGGAGGCAGCTGCATCGCGTCTCTTTCGTGCTCATACAGGTCGGAACAGGTTGGGCCTGGAGCGCCCCGGTTCCGGTCGGGGCGCCCCAGGTGTTCATCCCACCCGCACCTTGCCCTTCGGCACCAGATGCCGGGTGACGAGTTCGTCGCGGACCAGGCCCGCGTAGACCGTCGCACCGCGCACGGAGGTGTGCGTGTTGTCGCGCGCCTCGTTGTAGAGGTACAGGGCCTTGGAACCCTCGGCGCCCAGGGACTCGACGAGTGCCTTGGTCTTCGCCGTGAGGTCGATCAGCGGCACGCCCTGCTCGGCGGCGACAGCGCGGGTCACGGCCGGGTGATCGACACCGAGGCCGTTGACCAGCAGGGCGGTTCCGTTGTTCAGCGTGCCGTCGGGGCTGAACCAGCGCCGCACGATGGGAGTGACAAGGACCGGCTGTCCGCCCCGCTCCCGGACGCCCGCGACCAGGGTCTCCAGGTTGGCCCGGTAGGTGGCCTCGTCCGTGGTCTTGTCGTTGTGCGCGAGCTGGACGAGGACCAGATCGCCGGGGCGGATCAGGGGCCGTACGGTGGCCCACAGCTTCGGGTTCCCCAGAAACGTGACCGTACTCTCGCCGGAATCGGCGTAGTTGGCGACGGACACGCCCTTGCGGAGGTACTGAGGCAGCTGCTGGCCCCAGCCGGAGTAGGGGTCGCCGGGCTGGTCGCAGACGGTGGAGTCGCCGACCAGGAAGATCTGGCGCGCGTGCCGGGCGGGTGTGACCTTGATGCCGGCGAGGGCGGGGGCGGTACCGCCGATCCGCAGGTCGAGGCCGGGGGTCCCCTCGGGGCCGGTGGGCTCGCCCTCGGGGGTGCGGACGTTCACGGTGAAGCTGCGGGTGACGCGCTCGCCGGCCGGTGCGGCCGTCTCGGGGAGAAGGGCGCGGCGGGTCTCGCCGCTGACGCTCGTGCTGGACGCGGCCTTCCCGCCGAACGTGACCCGGACGTCGTACGTGCCGGGCGGGACGTCGAAGTGGCAGGCGTCGGCGGTGCAGTGGGCGAGGCCCCGGCTCCCGCCTGCCTCGCCCGCGTGGGCGGGTACGGCCGACAGGGCGGTGCTCAGCGTCACGGCCGCCAGCACGGCGATGTTGAAACGTCTCACTCGCAGCTCCTCCGTCACGGCGACAAGGCCTGGCGGCTGAACGTATCGCTTGCGGCAAGCGCTTTCTAGCCCTCGGGGCGTTTTCGCAAAGATGCTCCCTCCAGAAGAACGAAAGCCCTTTCGCGAAATCGATTCAACTGTCACTCTCGCTCACACCCTCCGCCTCACACCCCCACCCTCACCCCCCACACACCCCACATCCACCTCCCGAAGGAGGCACCCCCATGTCCGGACCCGCGAAGAGACCGGTCGGCCGCCGCGCCTTCGTCCTCGGCGCCACCGCCGTCACCGCCACCGGCGCGGCCCTCACCGGCACGGCCCACGCAGCCGGTTTCGGCTGGACCGACGACGGCTCGGCCTACGTCATCGACACCGGCGCCCAATTGGTGTTCAAGGTCAGCAAGTCCACCGGCGACCTCACCTCCCTGGTCTACCGGGGCACGGAGTACCAGGGCTACGGCGGCATGAACTCGCACATCGAGTCCGGTCTCGGCGCCTCCACCGTGAGCATCAGGCAGTCCGGCCCGACGATCCTGGTCTCCGTCACGCACGGCACGCTGCGGCACTACTACGCGGCCCGCAGCGGCGAGAACAACGTCTATCTGTGGACCGACAAGGCCGACACGTCCGTGTCCGCGACCCGGTTCATCGTGCGCGTGAAGAAGGGCGCGTTCCTCAACGACGAACCCGACTCCTACACCTACGCGCCCACCGCCATCGAGGCCTCGGACGTCTTCCGGAAGTCCGACGGCCAGACCCGATCCAAGCACTACTCCAAACTGCGCGTCATGGACTACGACCACATCGGCTGGTCCGCCGGCGGCGTCGGCCTGTGGATGGTCCGCAGCAACCACGAGAAGGCCTCCGGTGGCCCCTTCTACCGCTCCCTGCTCCGCCACCAGAGCGCGGACGGCGGCGGCCTCTACGAGATCCTCTACTACGGCCAGAACCAGACCGAGGACCAGCGCTTTGGCCTGCAGGGCCCGTACGTCATCGCCTTCACGGACGGCGGGGCGCCCTCCTCGGCGCTGTTCCCGGGCACGCTCACCACGCCGTGGGCCGACTCACTCGGCATCCCGGGGTACGTGCCGGCGAGCGGCCGGGGCAAGGTGGCGGGGGTCGGGATCTCCGGGCGGGACACTGCGTACCCGTACACGGTGGGCCTGGCCAACACGGCGGCGCAGTACTGGGGTTCGGCGCGCTCCTCGGACGGCTTCTTCTCCGTCCCGGGTGTGCTGCCGGGCACGTACACGCTGACCGTCTTCAAGGGCGAACTGGCGGTGTACACGACGTCGGTGAGCGTGTCGGCGGGCGGCACGACCACCCTGAACACGATCGCGATCCCGTCCTCCAACGACCCGTCGAACGCGAGCGCGATCTGGCGGATCGGCGACTGGAACGGCACGCCGGGCGGGTTCAAGAACGCGGACCTGATGACGTACGCGCACCCGTCCGACGTCCGGGCCGCGTCCTGGACGGGGAACGTCGTCATCGGCGACGGCGAGACGGCGGCCTTCCCCTGCTACCTCTGGAAGGACGTCAACAGCGGCATCCTGGTGTACTTCCGGCTGACCGCCGCCCAGGCCGCCGCCGCGCACACCCTGCGGATCGGGGTGACGACGGCCTACGCCAACGGCCGCCCGCGGGTGACGGTCAACGACGCCTGGACGTCCGCCGTCCCCTCCCCGCCCACCCAGCCGAACACCCGGTCGCTGACCAACGGTTCGTACCGCGGCAACAACCACACGTTCACGTACAGCGTCCCGGCGTCCGCCTGGAAGACGGACACGAGTCAGTACAACGTGCTCCGGATCGACGTGGTGAGCGGGTCGGGGGCGACCGGCTTCCTCAGCGCGGGGACGGCGATCGACGCGATCGACCTGCTGGCCTGAGGGCACTGGGGGCCGTCACGTCCCGCGTCCACTGCTGGTTGGTGCCGCCGTTGCACGTGTACGTGATGACGGCGGCGGAGTTGGCGGTGGACGCGCCGTTCACGTCCAGGCACTCCCCGGTCGCGCGGGACTTGACGTTCACGTACGGGCCGGTGGTGGTCAGCGACCACTGCTGGTTCGTCGCGGAGGCGTCGCAGTTCTCCTGCGTGACCGTGCTCGCGTTCTCCCGCAGGCACAGGGAGCTGTTCCTGACCATCATCTGGTAGTAACCGCCGCCGACGGACTTGAACCAGTACCTCTGGTTGGTGCCGCCGTTGCAGTCGTACTGCTTGAGCTGGGCGCCCGCCCGGAGCGACTGGCTTGTCACGTCCGCGCACCTGGAGGAGTGGCGGGCGATGAGGGTGTGGTACGTGGCGTTCACGCCGGAGACGGTCCCGGCTGCCGTGTCGATGGTGACCTCCGGCGACCAGGACATGGACATCGTGGTCGAGTTGGAGAAGGTCAGCGGCAGCCAGACGTAGCGCGAGTCGTTGACGGTCCCGCCGAAGGAGTTGCCCCACCGGTCACCCATGTAGAGGTACGAGGTGCCCGAACTGCCCTGTACCGGAAGGACGTAGGCGGTCTGCGAGCCGTACGTCGTCGAGTCGCCGATGTTCCGCATGGCCGACCAGGGTCCGGCGATGCTGGTGGCCGTGGCGTACTGCTGCTGGTTGGGGTTCCAGCCGGTGGCGCCCGAGGTCAGCATGAAGTACACGCCGCCCCGCTTGAACAGCGCCGGGGCCTCGCGGTGGCCGCCCGGCCAGGGGTTGGCGACAAGGCTCGCGATGCCGGTGTAGTCGGCGGTGAGGCGGTAGATCTGGAGGTCGTAGTTCTCGCGGGCGGAGGAGATCACGTACCCGGCGCCGTCGGTGTCGACGAAGACCGTGATGTCGCGGGACATGTGCCGGCCGAGCGGGCGGAAGCTGCCCTTCCAGGTGTAGTCGCCGTCGACGGTGTCGGAGACGGCGACGGCGGCGCGGGCCTCGCTGTAGTCGGTGCCGTTCTCCTTGTGCATCCACATCACGAACTTGCCGGTGGACGCGTTGTACATGACCTTCGGCCGCTCGATCTTGGCGGTCGCCAGCTCCGGGTCGGTGGCCTCGGTCAGGACGTGGTTGCGGAACTCCCAGTTCTTCAGGTCGGTCGAGCGGTAGGCGTCGACGTACCGGAAGGTGTTGTCGGCGTTGCGGTGCTCGCCGAACCAGTAGTAGTAGGAGCCGACCTTGAGGACCCCGCCGCCGTGCGCGTGCACGGGGTTGCCCGAGGTGTCCTTGAACTGGGTGCCGCTGGTGATGCTCTGGGGCGCGGCCTGGGCGGGGCCGGCGGTGGCGAGGGCGCCGAACAGCCCGAGGCACAGGGCGAGGAAGGCGGCGTACGCACGTCTCATGTCATTCACCCGCCGTGGCTGTGTCGGCGACCGGTATGCCGAAGTCCGGGGTGCCGTCCGGCTTCCAGCCGAGCTTCTGGATACGGGTGTGCCGGTTGGGGTCGTTCAGCGGGTCGCCGTTGATCTCCTTGTACTGGCGGGCGTGGTAGACGAGGATGTCGGTGCGGCCGTCCTCGGCGACGGTGAAGCAGCTGTGGCCGGGTCCGTACTGCTTGGTGGTGTCGTTGCTGGTGAAGACCGGCGTCGGTGACTTGGTCCAGCTCACGGGGTCCAGGAGGTGGCTGTCGGTGTCGGCTGTCAGCAGGCCCATGCAGTAGTTGGAGTCGGTGGCGCTGGCCGAGTACGTCATGAACAGGCGGCCGTTGCGCGTGATGACGTACGGCCCCTCGTTGACCTTGAAGCCGATGCGCTCCCAGTCGTACTCGGGAGTGGAGAGCCGGACCTGCGGGCCCTTCAGGGTCCAGGGGTTCGCCATCTCGGACAGGAAGATGCCGGTGTTGTTGTCCATGCCGGGCTCGTGCTGCGCCCAGGCGAGGTAGCGCTTGCCCCGGTGGGTGAAGGTGGTGGCGTCCAGGGAGAAGGTCTCCCAGGCCGTCTTCACCTGGCCCTTCTCCACCCAGGTGCCCTTGAAGGGGTTGGGGTGGCAGTTCTCCAGCACCCAGATGCGGATCGCCCAGACGTCCTCGGCGGGCGCGGAGGCGAAGTAGATGTACCACTTGCCGCCGATGCGGTGCAGTTCGGGCGCCCAGATGTGCGCGCCCATGGGGCCGGTGGCGTGGGCGCGCCAGATCACGGACTCGTCCGCCGTGCCCAGGCCGTTCAGGGTGCGGGAGCGGCGCAGGATGATGCGGTCGTACTCGGGGGCGGTGGCGGTGAAGTAGTAGAAGCCGTCCTTGTGCCGGTTGATGTGCGGGTCGGCCCGGTTGCGGACGAGCGGGTTCACGAAGGGCGCCGGCTTCGGGGGCCTGGCCGGGGTGGCGGCCTCGGCCACGCCCGGAACGGCGGGGACGGCGGCCAGGGCACCGGCGGCTGCGGCGCCCATCAGCAGCATTCTGCGGCTGGGGGGTTCGGGCAGAGCGTGGTCGCGGTCGCGGCTCATGCGGTGGGGGCCTGCCTCTCACTGGGGGACACACGGCGTTGTCGCCTCAAGGGCCTGACGGGTCATCATGACCTTCAGTTGTCTGACATCTCGAACACCATCTGTCATTACGAACGGTGGAAAGGTAAGGGGGTGACCCGAGGAGGTCAACGGGTCTGACGGGACCAACACGGCGCGGCACCACGGCGCGACACCACGGCGGGGCACCACGGCGCTGCGTCAGCAGGGGATCGGGTACTTCTCCCGACGCACGCGGTCGTGGATTCCGCGCAGCCACGGCTCACGGACGGCGGGCAGGCTGGCCAGGGTGGCGAGAAAGACGCGCGCGACGGGGCCCCGCTCGGACGCACCCGATTTTCTGTTATCGGCGGGGGCGCGGCCCGTCTCCGATCACGTGCGCAGCCTCACCCACACCACAGCAGCCGCCGCGGGCGTCCTCGCGGCCATCGCCTCCCTGCTCTCCGCTCCCCCGGCGGCGGCCGCCGGTCCCCGGGACGTCACCGCCGACGTACTGGCCGACCGGGACGTGACGCTCACCGGCGACACGGTCGTCGCCGTGCCGCCCGGGACGACGACGTACGACGGCGTGTTCCGGGGCGAGGGCACGCTCACGGTGCGCGGCAGCGGCACGCTGATCCTCACCAAGGACAGCGACTTCACGCTCCCGGAGTCCCGGCGGCGTCAGCGGGTGCGGACGCTCGGCGGGAACCACCCGTACGTCACCGTCAGCAACCCCGACCCGCCGGCGGTCACGGTCGAGCGCGGCGCGACGCTCCAGTACGGCGACGGCGGTACGACGGGGCTGATCGGCCATTTCCCGTACAACACCCCGGCGTTCCGCCTCAACCAGGACAACATCCGGGTCGACGGCACCCTGCGGCTGTCGCTGAAGAGCGCCTACAACCTGGGTACCGTCAGCGGCTCCGGCCTGATCACGCAGCCCCGCTTCCTCTGGGGCACCTGGGACCTGTCGGGCACGCACTCCTTCTCGGGGGTGATCGACAACGGCACCCAGCTGAACGCGGGCCGCCCGGAGTACGCGACCTCGCTGCCGAACGTCCGCAAGGTCCTCAATCAGGGCACCTGGACCGTCGACACGCCCCTGGGCCAAACGGTCACGATGGGCATGGACTTCTACCAGCGCGAGTACGGCAGCGACATCAACGTACAGTCGCGGCCCGGCAGCAAGGTGGTCCTGACCGGCCAGTACAGCTGGTCGGACCAGGGCGGCGACGGCGATCCCTCGCTCAGCGACCCGGCCCGCAACTGGACGCCCGCCCGCAAGAACGTCAACAAGCGCGGCACCAACATCAAGGGCGCGAACGTCCAGTGGGGCGACGGCACCACGAACAGGATCTTCATGCCGGGCACCGCCGAGACGGTCTACATCAACCTCCTGGCCGCCCGCTCCCGTTCCCGCCTCACCTTCGACTACAACGGCCCGGTGACGCTCGGCGCCCCCATCGGCGGCGGCAGGTTCCACGACACCCTCTCGGCCCCCGGCGCCGGTGACATCGTCATCGCCGGAACCCCCGGCAACGACGTGACCTTCGCGGCCGTCCAGTACTACGACGGCTCGACGACGGTGGAGAAGGGGGCGGTGCTGCGGCTGGGCAGCGGGAAGCGCGGCGGGGACGGCGGACTGTACACGGCAGGCGCCCGCTACAAGATCGTCAACGACGGCTCGCTCATACTCCGCAACACGAACCGGCCCCTCACCCTCTCCCGCATCAGCGGCAGCGGTTCACTCACCCAGTCGGGAGCCGCCACGACGACACTGACGGGTCCCGCCGTCACCTATACCGGGACGACCACCGTCTCCCAGGGCACGCTGGCCCTGCGCAAGGGCGCCACTCTCACGCGCAGCAAGGCGATTCGGCTCACGGCGGCCGGGGCACGGCTGGACACGGGCCTGGCGGGCCTGCGCGTCGCGACCACGCTCACCGGCAAGGGCACGGTCGCGGGAGCGGTGACGAACGAAGGTGTCGTCAGCACCGGCCTCACCGTGAACGGCGCCTACACGCAGCGCCCGAAGGGCACCCTGGTCCTGCGCGGCAAGCCGCTGAAGGTGACGGGGACGGTACGGCTGGCAGGGGACCTGGACGTGTCGGCCGTGGGAAGCCGGGGCAAACCCGCTCGTGAGATCACCGTCCTCGACCACCAGGGCGACGGCAGGATCTCGGGAACGTTCAAGGGGCTGCGGCAGGGCGCCCGCCTGAAACTCGGCGACACCACCTACCGCATCGACTACCGGGCGGGAGACGGCAACGACGTCGCCCTGACGGCCGGAGCCACCCCGAGTCCCTCCCCCACCGTGCCCGAGGCGTCCTCGTCCGGCGCCGTGACACCCAGGAGCACCGGCGCGTCGGACAACGTCGGCTTCGGCTGGTGGCCGTACGCACTCGGGCTGGCCCTCGTCGTCAGCCTCGCCCTGCCGATGGCGACGGGACGTGGCCGGGGCCGGCGTCGCGGCGGTCGGCATGCCTCCGTGCAGACATCGAAGTGAGCTCGGTAGCCGTGGAGCGTCTCGCGAGAAGTGTCTTGACCGGCCTCATGACCAAGCATTCACGGCGTTCACGCCTGCTTCGTCGCTTCCCTGCCCGCTCGTAGTACGGCGGCTCCGGCGGGAGTGAGCGTATGGAGGACGCTCGCCCCGCAGCGGTTGCTGGTGATCAGCCCTGCCGCCCGCAGGGCTGTGGCACATCTGCTGGCGGACGCGGCGGAGATGCCGACCGCCCGTGCGATCTCGCCGTTCGTGGCTCCGACCGCCGCGGCGCACAGCACGCCGGCCCGGGCGCGGCCGAGCAACCCGGTCAGGGCCGCCGGGAAATCGGGCGGGCCGACGGCGTGCCGGGCGCCCCGCGTTCCCGGTGAGTCCGGCGAGCCCAGCGGTGGAGCCGACGGCTCGTGGCGCAGCGGGTAGACCAGGACGGGAGGCAGTCGCGGATCGGCGAGAGTGGTCGGACTGTTCCAGCAGAAGTACGACGGGACGAGTGTCAGTCCGCGGCCGTTCAGATGCAGGTCCCGGTCTTCGGACGGAAAGTCGACATGAAGGACGGATCGACGCCAGCGCATGGCGGGACCGAGACCTGTCAGCAGCCCCTCGACGCCGCCGTCGAGGAGGGCCCGACACCGCATCGCCCGCTCGGCTTCGACGCGGGCCTGGATCCGTTCGCCATAGGGGGCGATGGCGGCATGGTGGTAGGCGCGGATCGCCCGCACAAGTTCCTCCCGTGTCTCCCGCTCCGCGAGCCGTGGGGCCCAGGAGGGGGCTCCCACGACGCGGTCCAGGCGCGCCACCTCCGCCAGGACCCGGCGCGGCGGGGTCGCGAGGAGGGCCTCAAGGCCGGTGTCAAGTCCCTCCATCGACTCGGCCGGGGTCAGGAAGTCGGGGAAGTAGGACGCCCTGGGGAACATGGGCAGCAGGATCTCGCGGAGTACACGCTCAAGCCCTCTCTCCTCCAGACGGGCTCGGGTGGCTCTGTGCCACTCCGCATAGGCCCAGCGTCCTTTCCGCGTCTGGAAACGATGCAGACTGGCGGTGATCTCCCAGAGCGGATTCGGTGATCCACCAAGTCGTGTGCGGGCTAAATCGACGTCCGTGAAATGGATGCGGAGCATTCCACTCCCCCTCAATGACCTCGGCTTTTTCACCCAGATGGAACATCATTGCCCAGTCTGTCACCTCTGGGCAATGCTGGAACAGAAAGCTGATGACATCCGTGCGCACCGTGACCTGATCAGAGACACATGCGTATCGGTCAAGCGCACGAATCAGCCAGCGAAAGAGCGAATGGCCGAAATCACCCAAGCCGAAGGGGAGGATTATGAAGCGAATATTGGCCGTGGCGGCAGGAGCCGTGCTGACCATGGGAGGTATGGCCGGTACGTCCGCGGCCAGTTCGGCGAACGGTTCCAGCGGTACGTCCGTAGCCGTGATGCCCACCAGCGTGAAGGTGGCCGCGGCGCCGGCCGGCTGCAACTCGGGGAACCTCTGCTTCTGGAACGGCGAGAACTACACGGGCGCCGGGCCGGGTCAGCTGTCCGGCAGGAACTCGGACTGGTCGGCCTTCCGCCAGAGTGCCTGTCCCAACGGAACCTGGGACAACTGCGCTTCCTCGGTCTACAACAACGGCGTCAGCTGCAAGGCCGTCGTGTGGACCGGCAAGAACTACACCGGGGGCTTCTACTCCCTGTCCCGGGGCTCCGGTGAGACCCAGCTGGCGTCCTCGCACAACAACGCCTTCTCGTCCAACAGCTGGATTTCCCCCAGCAACACCACCACGTCCACCTGCGGTGGCCCGAACCCCTACGGCTGACCGGATCCGACGGTGCCCGCCGGGCAACCGGCGGGCACCGTCGCGCGTCACACACACCTGCAGCGCGTCTACGAAGGAGCAGTGAGGGCAGCGGCATGGCGCACGGTCGGACCGTCAAGAGAAGCGTGCTTTCCTCCGGTGTCGCAGCGGGGGTGCTCGCGCTGGCGGCTTGCACGTCTGTCGGGGGCAGTGACGCGAACGAGGACAGCCCCGCATCCAGCCTCACTCGAGCGGAGCTCGACCTGCTCACCCAGTCCGGGGACTACACCCGGGACGAGGCCGTGCTCTACCACGCGGAGACGAAGCTCATCGCGGCATGCATGACGGACAGGGGCTTCCGCTACAAGGTCGACGAGTTCGTTCCGTCTTCCGGCTCCTATCAGGAACGTCAGCTGAACCTGGGCGAGCGGCGCACTGCCGGGTACGGGCTCCACCGTGAGTACGCCGCCAAAAGATCATCTGACTCCTCCACTTCCTCTGCTTCTCCGGCAACCGGGAACCGCGCCAAATCCCTGACGAACGACCAATACGTCGCGCGGCTGCCCGCAAAGAAAGCGGCGGCGTACATGCGCGCCTTGCGCGGAGGGGAAACCGACCTCCGCGAAATGCGGTTCGACAAGGAGAGAGCGATCACCTTCTCGGAGGTGGGATGTGAAGCGGAGAGCCGCAAGAAGCTGTTCGGTGAACTGGACGACTGGGCCGCGGCGACCTACATACCCCAGAACCTCAACAGCTCGCTCACGGACAACGTGACAGAAGACGCGAAGTACGCCGCTGTGATACGGAGCTGGAAGAAGTGCATGGCCGAAAAGGGGTACCAGTACCGGACACCCGACGAGGCGGCCGAGCAGCTGAAGGCGGAGTACCAGAGGCAAGGGGCGACGGAAGGCCTTCGGCGGCGCGAGATCGACGTGGCGGTGGCCGACGGCACGTGCGCGGAGCGGCTTCACATCCCCTCGGTCGTCCTGTCACTGAGGAAGCAGTACGCGGGCTCACTCCCAGAACCCGACAAGAGCCGTCTGCGGCAGGCCGCCGAGATCTGGAGGACCGCACTCGGCCGGGCCGGGGCACTCGGCTGAGACCCGGGGACCGCATGCTGAGCAAGGTCAGAAACACTCACCAAGGCCACGAAACGGGAGTACAGCCGCTTCAAGCCGGAGCGGCCGGTGCCCTCCCGCCACTGCACCGGCCGTGCGGCCTTCCGGCCGGCCGCGATGACCAGCCGGCGCAGGAGACTAGCCTGCCGCCTCCCGCCGCCCCCGCAGCCACACGTACACCGGGATCCCGGCGAAGAGGAACAGCACCCCCTGGTACACAGCCGCGTATCCGGCGCCCGCGATCAGCCAGAAGGAGAAGCCGAAGGAGAGGGCCGCGACGGTCAGGTCGCGGGCCAGGCCTGCGGGGCGGACGCGTTCGCGGGTGCCGCGGGCCAGCCAGTACAGCTGGGCCGCCGCCGACAGCAGGTACGGCACGCAGCCGGTGAACGTGGTGATCAGGACGAGGACGCGGAACGTGGTGTCCGGGCCCGCCGTGTAGTTGAGGGCGATGAGGAGCGTGCCGAGGATCGCGCAGGCCCAGACGCCGAAGCCGGGGACGCCGCCCTTGCCGAGGCGGGCGAAGGGCGCGGGGAAGAGACCGTCACGCGCGGCGGCGTACGGCATCTGCGCGGCCATGAGGATCCAGCCGTTGAGGCAGCCGGTGATCGAGGCGACCGCGACCAGGGCGATGGCGACGCCACCCCAGCCGCCGCCGGTCATCGCGTTGACGGCGTCGGCGAACGGGGCGCCGGAGCCGACGAGTTCGCTGTGCGGGACGAGGCCGAAGACGGCGACCGTGCCGAGGATGTAGACCAGGGCCGAGGCCAGCGTGCCGAGGACGCTCGCCCGGCCGACCGTGCGCTCCGGGTCGCGGACCTCGCCCGCGCTGACGGCGGCCGACTCGACCCCGAGGAAGCTGTAGAGCAGCAGCGCGGCCGAGGCGGCCAGCGCGCCGGAGACGCTCTGGCCGGAGGCGTTGAACGGGCCGAAGTTGTCCACGTCGACGAAGAACAAGCCGACCGTGGCGAGCAGGAGCAGCGGGACGAACTTCAGGACCGTGGAGACGACCTGCACCGTGCCGACCCACCGGGTGCCCGCGAAGTTCGCGGCGGCGGGCAGCCAGAGAGCGGCCATGGCGACGGCGGCCTGGAGGACGTGGTTGCCGTGCAGGGGTATCAGGACGTCGACGTAGCCGACGACCGCGACGGCCAGGGCGGCGATGCTGACCCAGCACATCGTCCAGTACGACCAGGCCGACAGGAACCCGGCGAACTCGCCGAACGCGTCCCGCGGGTAGACGTACAACCCCCCGGTGACCGGGCTGCGCCGCGCCAGCTTGCCGAAGAGCAGCGCGAGCAGCACCGCGCCGACCGAGAGCACCAGGAAGGCGAGCAGGCTGATCGTGCCGTAGGGGGCGACGGTGGCGGGCAGGGCGAAGATGCCGCCGCCGATGATGTTGCCCATGACGAGGGCCGTGGCGGCGGCGAGGCCGAAGGTCCGGCGGGGAGCGGGTGCCGGGGCGGCGCCGTCGGCAGTGGCCTTGGCCGGTTCGGCGGGTTCGGCGGCCTCGGCGGGGGTGGGGACGGTCATGGGTGTTCCTGTACGAGCGGGGGTGAGGAGGGCCGTGATCGTAACCCGTCGTCCCACATGCTGGTCGACCTGTTCACTCACTGGACACCATCGGCTGGGGTCCGCCGCCGGGTCTCGGTTACGGTCGTCCGTATGACCAGCACTCTCACCCTCGCCGAAGCCCTCTCCGCCGGGACGGTCGTCCTCGACGGCGGCATGTCCAACCAGCTCGAGTCGGCCGGGCACGACCTGAGCGACGACCTGTGGTCGGCGCGGCTGCTGGCGGAACAGCCGGAGGCGGTCACCGAGGCGCATCTCGCCTACTTCCGGGCGGGTGCGGACGTGGCGATCACGGCCAGCTACCAGGCCACGTTCGAGGGCTTCGCCCAGCGCGGGATCGACCACGACCGGGCGGCCGAACTCATGGCGCTCAGCGTGGAGTCGGCCCGGGACGCGGCCCGGCTCGCACGCGTCCCCCGCCCGCTGTGGGTGGCGGCCTCGGCCGGCCCCTACGGGGCGATGCTCGCGGACGGCTCCGAGTACCGGGGCCGCTACGGGCTGACGGTGGACGAGCTGGAGCGTTTCCACCGGCCGCGTCTGGAGGTGCTGGCCGCGGCCCGTCCCGACGTCCTCGCCCTGGAGACGGTCCCCGATGCCGACGAGGCAGCGGCCCTGCTGCGGGCCGTGCGCGGGCTCGGGGTGCCGGCCTGGCTGACGTACTCCGTCGCCGGTGGCCGCACGCGGGCCGGGCAGCCGCTGGAGGAGGCCTTCGCCCTGGCCGCCGAGGCGGACGAGGTGATCGCGGTCGGTGTGAACTGCTGCGCGCCCGAGGACGTGGACGCCGCCGCCGCGACCGCGGCCCGCGTCACCGGCAAGCCGGTCGTCGTCTACCCCAACAGCGGCGAGACCTGGAACGCCGACGCCCGCGCCTGGACGGGCCGTTCCACCTTCAGCGCCGACCAGGTGAAGGGCTGGCAGCAGTCCGGAGCACGGCTGATCGGCGGCTGCTGCCGGGTGGGCCCGGAGGCGATCGCGGGCATCGCGGGGACGCTGGGGGCGGCATAGGGCCGTGAGTGGGTGAGGTGCGGAAACCGCCGCTGGGATTGGCAGGAGGGCTTGCGGTGGGAGCATCGAGGTGCTCCGCGGGATGAGTAAGGCGTCACACGGTGCCTGCGGAGCTGTCAGCCTGCCAGCCGAGCTTTCCAGATCTCCTCGCTGGGCCATTGCTGGGCCCAGTCGGCGGAAACTTCTTCGTAGTCCCGCGCAGACCGGGGTGCCTGAATCTCAATCAGGTCCTCAACGACGAAGTCGCAGGCCCGCAGCAGACGGAGCATCTCACCGTGCGGCAGGACGAACTCCACGTGATTCCCCCAGTCCAGCCGCGTCAGGCCGAACTGGCCGCGGGACAGAGTGGTGGATGCCGGTCCCTCGGGCGGTACACACAGCGCGAACAGCGGTGAGTAGCGCGAGAACACCAGGTGGCCTCCGGGGACGAGAAGCCGGGCTGCCTCCGGGATCCACTGGTAGGGGTCGCACCACAGCGAGACGCCAAACTCGCTGATCGCCAGGCCGAACGTGTTGTCCTCGTAGGGCACCTTCTCAGCGTTGCCCAGGACAAGGGGGAAGTCGATGCCGAACTCCGCCTGCATCTCGCGAGCAGTGGCGAGCTGCTTCTCCGAGAGGTCGATCCCGACCGGGTGGGCTCCCGCTCTGGCCAGCCAAGCGGAAACGTAGGCAGTGCCGCAGCCCAACTCAATGGTGCGCATCCCGTCGATACCATCGGGAAGCACGGAAACCTGCGACTCGGGGGTGGCCCACAGTCCCCAGTACGGTTCCATCTGCGCCCAGTGATCACGGGCGAGCGGCCCGTGCCACGCAGCCGCCTCGTCATCCCAGAAGCGTCGATTCTGCTCCACATGGTCTGCCGGGCCGTCATGAGTCATGGAGGCATTCGATCGAAGACGCTGCTGTTCCGGCAACGGAATTTCCACGGCGCCAGACTCCCTCGAGACGCGCGACTGGCACGACGGCCAGGCAGGCACCACCACCTGCGGCGCACATCGCTCACAGTGCCGAGACAGCGGCGGCCGGCGGGTTCCCGCCCAGCCCGCACGCCAAGCTCGCCGGCCCCACCTTCCAGGAACGGCTCGACACCCAACCCTGACCCGGCCGCCGGTCGGCCGGTCTCCGCGACCGAGCGCCCCGGGCCCATCGACACCGGTCCGCGCACACCACTCCTCCCCTCCCCTCCTCACTGCTAGCCTCCGTCCAGGGAACCGGTTGCCACGGCGTTGCCGCAGTTCCCGAGGGGTGGGCGCGGACCGGCGCCCGGAGAGACGAGGCAGTCATGACGAGGAAGAGCGGGGACACGAGCCGCAGCACCATCCGGGACGTGGCGGCCCGCGCAGGGGTCTCGGCGTCGACGGTGTCGCGGGTGCTCGGCGGCGTGTACCCGGTGAGCGCGGCGACCCGCGGGCGCGTGATGCGGGCGGTCCGCGAGCTGGACTACGTCGCGGACGCGCGGGCGAAGGCCATCGCGGGCGTCGGCACGCCCACACTCGCGTTCGTGCTGGAGGACATCACCGGCCCGTCGTTCGCGCACATGGCACACGGCGTCGAACGCGAGGCGACCCGCCTCGGCCACCTCTGCCTGGTGTGCAGCACGGAGGGCGACGTCCGGCACGAGTTGGAGTTCGTCGAGATGATGCGCGCCCAGCGCGCCGCCGCCGTGATCCTGGTCGGCGGCACCGCCGACACCCCCGAGTACCGCGAACGCACCCACCGCATGGCCGACTCCCTCGCCTCGGCCGGTTCCCGCCTGGTCCTCTGCGGCAGACCGCCACTGGATCCGGGCGCACCGGTGACGGTCATCGAGTACGACAACGAGGGCGGCGCCTACACCCTGGTCGCCCACGTCCTCGCCCAGGGCCACCGCCGGGTGCTGTTCCTCGGCGGCCGGGCGGACCACACCACGGCCCTGGGGCGTGAACGGGGCTATCTCGCGGCCCATCGGGGCCGGGGCCTGGCCCCCGACCCGTCCCTCCTCCTGCACGGCGACTTCACCCGTGACGCGGGCCACCGCCTCATGCAGCAAGCACTCAAGGACGACCTCGACTTCACGGCCGTCGTGGCCGCCACCGACATGGTCGCGGCGGGCGCCCTCACCGCCCTGCACGAGGCGGGCCTGTCGGTGCCGGGTGACGTCTCCCTGGCCGGCTACGACGACATCTCCTTCGCCCGCGACCTGCACCCCGCCCTGACGACGGTCCACGTCCCCTACGAGGAACTCGGCCGCCTCGCCGTCCGCACGGCCCTCGAACGCACGCCGGGCGCACCGGCCGAACACCTGCTGCTGGGCACGCACGTGGTGGTGCGGGACTCGGTGGGACCGCCGTCGGCCCGCCGGGCCCTGTCGCCGGGATCAACTCCGTGATCCACAGCACTCAGCGGCGAGCGACCGGTTCTTGCAGCTCGGTCACCGAGTGGTCGCCGCAGTGGGGGCACGAGAGGGTCACCTCGTGGGTGGGGCCGACCGACGTGTAGCCATGGGCGTCGATCCAGCGGGCGAGCGCCTGGACGCTGGGAATGACCTGTTCCATCGGGCCGTCATGCACCAGCGTCGCCACCTCCGCCGCCGGCAGTTCCACCACCGCGAAGTCCTGCGAAGGGTCTGGTTCGGCGTCGACGGGGATGGACGCGTGCACCGTCACCGGCCCGTCGAGGTTCTCGTAGTAGGCGACGGCCGCGCCGCTCGCCCGGAGCCCGGCGGCCTGCATCCGGCTCCACAGCTCCTCGTAGAGCGGGGCGATCACCGGGGTGATGAACCGCGGCTCGAAGCTCTCCACCACGGCCGTCAGCTCCGCCACACGCATCGCCGGGACCTGCTTGATCACCACGTCGTCGAACGACATCTGTCCCTCACTCTCGATGACCCGGAGCCTCGCCTCGACCTGCGCCAGCCGGGCGGCGTCGGCCGCCATGGCCGACTCCAGCTCCGCACGCCGCAACCGCAACATGCCGCGCAGCTCCGTCGCGTCCACCTGCTCGTCGAGGATGGCGCGCACCTGTTCGAGCGTGAAGCCCAGCTCCTTGAGGGCGATGACGCGGTTGAGCCGAGCCAGTTGGTCGGCTTCGTAGGACCGGTAGCCGGTGTGCGGATCGACGTGGGCGGGGCGCAGGAGCCCCACGGCGTCGTAGTGGCGCAGCATGCGAACCGACACGCCGCCGTACTTGGCGAATGCTCCGATACTGAACATGACGTCGTCCACTTCACTGGCTGACACGGTGTGAGGGTCAATCCCGGCCGCCCTCGAGCTCGCACCACACGATCTTGCCCGGGCACCTCGCCCCCACGCCCCACTTGTCCGCCAGCTCCGGCACCAGCAACAGGCCCCGCCCGCCCTCGCAGGGCTCCTGGACGTCCTGCCGCGGCAGCACCGGCACGCCGTCACCGCTGTCGTGCACCTCGACCCGCACGCCGCCGTCCTCGCCGTACGGCACCAGCCTCAGCAGGAATCCACGGCATCGAAGTCGCCTACCACTGGCGCAAGTCCAGCTACAGCGGCAGCGAGGGCGGCAACTGCGTTGAGATAGCCCCCCACCCCACCGCCATCCACATCCGCGACAGCAAGACCCCCTCCACCCCCCACCTCACCATCACCCCCGCCACCTGGACCGCCTTCCTGTCGTCACTGGCTCCTCAGGAGTGACGTCGGCGGCGTCGGTCGCCCAGAGGGCGAGTTCGCGGTCGCGGGGTCCGTACGCCGTGTAGGCCACGCCGTTCTCGGCGTCCGGTGCGCGGTCCCCGAAGACGCGCACCGGGTGGGTGGCGTCCCAGCGTTCCCAGCCCGGGTCGCCGTCCGTCGCGAACCGCACCCACGCCGTGTGCATCGCGTCGGCCAGCTCCTGCGGCGCGCCCTCCCCCGCCAGTTTCCGGGACTCCGGGACCTCCCCGGTGTCGAAGACGAAGCCGAGCTCCAGCGCGTGGCAGGAGCCGAGGTCGGGGAGGTTCGAGGGCCAGGCGAACTCGTAGACGTACGAGGGTTCCGTACGGGCGTCGGCCAGGTGGTGCAGGGGGATGCGGAGGAGGCGGTCGGTGACGAGCTGGCCGACGATGTCCGCCGTGCTCGCCTCGGGGTGCAGGGCGCGGTAGCCGCGCGGGACCTCGCTGCCGCAGTGGCAGCGGGCCATGGCGCCCGCGAAGGCGACGGCTCCGAGGCGGTCGAGGCGGTCCAGGAGGCCGCCCGGGACCAGCCACAGCCGGTACTCGTCGCGGGTCCAGCCCGTCATCAGCTCGACGCCCGGGGCGGCGCCGCCCTCCGTGAGGGCCTGAAGGGGGTCGCGCGGGACGGTGTCGCCGTCGATGACGATGCCGAAGGCGGGGCCGCCGAGCACCGGGCTGCTGAGCTTGCCCACCTCGGACTGGGTGTGCAGGAGCAGGTCGCGGTCGACGGCGGCGAAGGCCTCGGCGGTGGCGGGGATCTTCAGCCGGGAGGCCATCCGGCGCACCATCCGCCGGACCTTGGCCCGCTCGGACGCCTCGGGCGGCCCGCTCTGCAGGACCGCCCGCCGGACCAGTCCCTGGGTCTGCGGGGCGGCGATGAGGGCGCCGATGCTGATCGCGCCGGCGGACTGGCCGAAGAGGGTGATGCGGCCGGGGTCGCCGCCGAAGGCCTCGATGGCCTCGTACACCCAGGTCAGGGCGGCGATCTGGTCGCGCAGGCCGGGGTTCGGAGGGGTGTCCGGGAACAGTCCGTAGCCTTCGACGCCCAGCCGGTAGTTGATCGAGACGCAGACGACGCCGTCGCGGGCGAAGGCATGGCCGTCGTACACGGGGACGGCGGACGAGCCCCTGGTCAGGGCGCCGCCGTGGATCCAGACGAGGACGGGGAGGCGGACGCCGGGGTCCGGTTGCGGGGTCCAGATGTTGAGGTTGAGGCAGTCGTCGCCGGGGAGGACCGGGTCGGACAGGTACGGGGCGAAGGCGTCGGAGTACGGGGGTTTCGGCGGGGTGGGGCCGAAGGCGGCGGCGTCGCGGACGCCGTCCCAGGGCGGGAGGGGTACGGGCGGGCGGAAGCGGCGGGGGCCGAAGGGGGGCGCCGCGTACGGGATGCCGCGGAACACCGCGACTCCCCGCTCGTACCTGCCGCGTACGGCCCCGTACGGGCTCCTGACCACGGGATCCGTCCGGCCTGCCGTCATACGCCCACCAGCCCTTCGCCGCGCTCGTGCACCGGTGCTACCAGAGCACCTCATGGTCCACCGGTATTCCGGTGCACGAGCCGGCTTGACCGCTATTCGGCGGACTCCTGGGCTACGGACACGCTATTTGGCGTACATCAGCGTGCCGAACCCGAGCTGGTCGAAGCCGCCGCTGGTGGTGCCGTAGTCGCCTCCCCCGCCCTCGGCGGGGACGGAGAAGCACATCTGGGCGATGTACCTGTCGTCGAGGAGCAGGCGGCGCCCGTAGTGGTAGTGGAGCATGGCCCACACCGGGCGGGGCTGGCCGCGGGAGACGGAACTGATCGCGGTGTGCGACTGCTGGGAGCAGTTCTGGCCGCTGCCCCAGGTGTAGGTGGTGAAGGGCACGTTCATGTTCAGGTTGTACTTGGCGACGTACTGGGCGGCCTTCATGAAGCGGCGGCCGTCGTACGAGTAGAGGTCCTCTCCCTGGTTCCAGGCCATCTCGCAGATCGCGCCCATCTGGCCCATGCCCATGATGGTGTGGCCCTGGTCGCGGCCGGACTCCTGCCACTGGCCGAGGTCGTAGCCCTCGACGCCCGGGTGCAGGAACGGCACCGCGCGCCGGATCTGGCCGTTGCCGCCGCCGTTCTTGAAGTAGTTGACGGCCTGGTCGTACTTTGCGCCGTCGTCGCACAGGATCCCGATGGCCATGACCGAGGCCATGTTGCACAGGTCCCAGTTGGCCCAGTAGTTGGTGATGCAGGCGTCGTTGTGGTTGGTCAGGAAGCTGTTGTTCAGCGGGTAGAACACGTTCAGCATCATCTGCTTGAACTTGTTCAGGTCGAACCCGGCGTAGCCGCGCATGAGTTCGGCGGCGTTGGCGAACTGCCAGCCGTAGATGCCCGCGGCGAGGTACCGGTCGGCGGTGCCTTGGATGGACGTGAGCGTGTTCGCCCAGGCGTTGAGGATGCGCACGGCGCAGTCGCCGTTCGCGGCGGTGCCGGCGATCTGCCAGCGCAGGGCGTTCTGGTAGGCGGCGGCGATGTCGTTGTAGAGGAGCGAGTAGTTCTCGGGGGTGCCCGAGCCCCGGTAGACGACGGACTGCGGCCTGGCGGTCCAGGTGGACTGGGAGTGGGAGTTCTCCCTCAGTTTGTTCCAGCCGGACAGCCAGGGGTTGTCGCCGGCGGCGACCCGGACCTTGGCCCGGTTGATGTCGCCCCAGTTGTGCAGCATGCCGGGGTGGGTGAAGGTCGCCGGGGCCGCGTCCGCCGTGGTGGCGGTGGCGGTGGCGCCGAGGGCAACAGCCGCGGTGAGGCCGCCGGCGGTCTTGAGCAGACCGCGGCGGCTCACTGCGCCGCCCTCGTGGTGCGTGTGGGGGGAAGTGCGGCTCATGCGGTGCGTCTCCAATCCAGGAGGATTACATGGGGGTGATGCTCACCTCGTCGAACTCGGTGGTGCTGCGGGTCAGGGGGCTGCGGGAACAGACCACGAGGCCCACGTAGTAGGGGGCGTCACCAAAGCCGGGGATGTCTCCCTCGGCGAGGGGGGTCCAGGTGGCGCCGTCATCGGACGAGACGGATGCGGTGAAGTGCGTCCCGGTGCGCTTCAGCCGCAGCAGGCAGGGAGCGGTGACCGCCCCGTTGCCCGTGAACGTGGACCGGCCGGCGACAGCCATGCGCAGCATCAGCTGGGCGCTCGTGCCGCCGGTGACGATCGCCCCGGCCGCCTGGTCGAACGGCGACAGGGACTTGGCCATGAGCAGGCCGACCCGGTCGCCGGTGGCTCCGGCGCGGGAGATCAGACGGGCGGTGACCTCGCAGTCGCCGGTGACGGGCCGTCGTACGAACTGACCCGTCATGCCCTGGTTGTTGACGGTGAGGTCGGTCCCGGCGCCCCGCACCACGAAGGTCCCGTCCTGGTGGGAGGTGCTGCCGGGGGTGCGGACGACGGCCACGCCGAAGGTGGCGAAGGCGCGGTCGTCATGGACCACGTCGCCGAGGTCGCCGTAGGTCCAGGGCTCGGGCGGCGGGGTGCCGACCGTGAGGGTGAGGGCGCCGGTGGCGGCTCCGGCGGCGTTGCCCGCGGTGGTGGTGACCTTGAACTCGCCCGTCTGCGTGGGTGTTCCGGAGATCAGGCCGGTGTGCGGGTCGACGCGCAGGCCGTCGGGCAGGCCCTTGGCGGTGAAGCGGACGGGCTCGTGCGTGGCTCGCAGCACGTGCCGGAACTCGTCGCCCCTGTTCGCGAACGCCGTGGTGGCGGAGGTGAGTTCGGGGACGGAGGGCTTGGGCATGGTGGCCGAGGCGGGTGCCGAGCGCGGGCTCTTGCCGCCCGCGTTCGTCTTGGCGACGGCGTAGTGGTATGTCGTGCCGGGCGTGCCGGTGGCGTCGGTGTACCGGATGCGGGTGCCGAAGCCGACCGGGCCGACGTCCTTGGCGAGGGGGCGGTAGGGGCCGTCCGCGCTCTCGGCGCGCAGCACGGTGTAGCGGGCGGCCGGGTCCGGGTCGGTCCAGGCCAGTTCGACGGCGTCGGCGCCGGTGGCCGCGCTCAGCCCGGTCGCGGTGCGGGCGGGGCGGGGCACCGACCAGACCTCGCTGGTCGCGGCGGTGACGGTGACGTTGTCGAAGGCGCCGGTGCCGGTCTCGGCGTACTCCTCGTCCACACCGAGGCAGGAGGTGAGGACGAGACCCGCGTACGCGGTGTGCGGCAGGCCGTCGACCTCGGTGCGACCGACTTCCGTCCACCGTGTGCCGTCGGGTGAGATCTCCCCGGTGCACCACCGCCCCTTCCGGGTCAGCCGCACCCAGTACGGTTCGCGCAGCCGGTAGCCGTCGCCCGCGCCCTCGACGTACGGCGCCTGAAGCGGGGTGGCCGACTCGGGCAGGGCGCCGAGGTCGGAGATCGGGAAGGACGCCTTGGCGGTGATCATCTCCTGCTGGGACGGCGGCACGGGGGTGCTGCCGGTGGCGGAGATCCGGGCCCCGGCCGTCGGGCGCACGGTCCACACGCCGCTCCACGTGTGCAGCGGCAGCCCCTGGAGCAGCATGGCCGCGTGTGCCGCGTCCGCGTCCAGGCCCGCCCGCACGGTGACGCCGATCTTGGAGTACTGCGAGCTGAGCGGGAACACGATCCGCGCGGTGACCGTGCCGTCGCCGCGCAGCGGCAGGTACGCCATGCGGTAGGTGTCGGCGGTGCCGGAGGCCTCCAGCACGAACCGCTCGCCGTCGAACACGGCCGAGCCGGGAGTCTTCACGCCTCCGATGTCCCGGGTCGACCAGGGCTCGGGGAGCCCGGCGGCCGCCGATGCCCAGGCCGAACGGGGGCTCTTGCCTCGGGAGTTGGCAGCGCTGACGGTGTAGTAGTAGGTACGGCCCGCGCGGACGCCGCGGTCGGTGTACGTGGGCTTCGAGACGCCGGAGGCGACGGTCTCGTACGGCCCGTCGGGGCGGGTGGCCCGGCGTACGGTGTAGCCGCTCGCCCAGGCGGACGGCAGCCAGAACACGGTGACCGCCCGGTCCGCGCCGGTCGCCGTGACGCCCGAGGGCGCCGTCGGCGCGCTCGGCGCGGCGGCCTTCGTACCGGCGTAGGTGAGGGTGCCCCAGCCGGGGTGGTCCTCGTGATAGCGCTCGGTCACGCGGGTGCCGTCCGGGCCGCGGAAGACGGCCTTCTGGGTGTACGGCGCGGACATGCCGAGACGGCCCGCGTAGTGCGCGTACCCCATCTCCCACACCGGCCGGAACGCCCCGCGCTGCCGGTCGGAGACGGCCGTCTTGACGTACTTGCCGGTGCGGTCGAGGTCGGGCGTGAACGGAACCGAGTCGTCGCCGAGGTTGTAGCGGGCGAAGTACTCGAAGTTGGCGAGGATCCGGCTCTCGGCGAAGCCGTACAGGTCCACGCCCTGCTGCCAGGCGACCTCGGCCGCGTCGGCGAGCAGGCCGATGGCGAGCTGCTCGTGCGCCTGGTCGCGGCCCGATTCCTGGCCCTGTCCGGTGGCGCTGACGACGCGGTGCAGCACGGAGCCGTTGCCGGCGCCGGTGGCGGCGAACCGCAGGGCGTCCTCGAACATCACGGGGTGGTCGCAGAAGACGGCGATGGCGAGGATGGTGCGCAGCGCGGCGAGGTCCCAGTTGCCGTTGGCGTACAGGCAGTAGCCGGACAGGGCCGGGTACCAGACGTCGGTGAAGGAGCGCTCGCAGCGGCTGATGGAGTCCTCGGGCCAGCCGTCGTAGCCGGAGTGCCGCAGGATCTCGGCGGCGTTGACGAGCTTGAAGCCCTGGATCCCGGCCCCGAGCTGTCCGTCGGCGCCGGTGATGCCGGTGAGGGAGGCGGCCCAGACGTCGAGGATGTCGCGTGCCTTGTCGGCGTGCCGGACGTCGCCGGTGATCGCCCACATCAGGGCGTTCTGGTAGGCGGCGGCCGCGTCGGTGACGGCCTGGCCGGTGTTGTCGGTGGGGCCGCGACCCCAGGTGCGGATCTGTCCGGTGTTGCGGACGCCGTAGGTGTGCTGGGAGCGGGAGTCGGCGGCCAGGGCCGCGAATCCGGTGGCGATCGGGGTGTTCCCGGCGGCGACCGCGGACCGCATGCGGTCCAGGTCGGCGCGGGAGTGCAGCAGTCCGGGATGGGTGAAGGCGTACGCCTGCTCGGCGGTCTGGGCCCAGGCGGGCGCGGCGACGGCGGACAGCAGTCCGCCCGCGGCCACGCCCGCGAGCCCCGCGGCGCCGAGGAACGTCCGTCGGTTGAGGGGTTGCACGGATGACTCCTGGCTTACGCGTTCTGGACGGTGAGCTTGACGGACCGGGTCGCCGTACCGGCGGTGTTGGTGGCCTTGACGGTGACCGTGTAGCTGCCGGGGACCTGCGGGATGCCGGAGATCAAGCCGGTCTTCTCATCGATCGTCAGGCCCTTGGGCAGTTCCTCGGCGGCGAACGAGGTCGGCAGCGCGCTCGCGGTGATCAGGTGGTTGAAGACCTGCTGCTTGACGGCCGTCGCCGTGCCCGCGCTGGTGATCTCGGGCTTCTCCGTGGAGGCGGCGGTGGCCGCGTCGAGGAAGCGGAGGTTCTTCACGTGCTCGTTGGCGAACGCCGGCACCATGTCGGTGGTCAGGTACCAGCCGGGCTTGCGCATCTTGTCGTGGACGACCGTGCCGTTGATGTCCAGGTTCTGGAAGGTGAGGTTCTTGATGGGGTTGTCCGCGTCGTAGCCGGTCAGGATCGCCATGGTGGCGTGCGTGCCGTTGTAGGAGAGGTTGCGGACGTAGACGTCCTCGATGCCGCGGCCGTGTGCGGCGTTGTACCGGTTGGCCATGACCCGCATGTTGATCAGCTGGCCCCAGGTGAAGTCCTCCACCCGGACGTCCTGGATGCGGATGTTGCGGATGAGGTTGCTGTCGCCGGGGTTGAGGGCGAAGCAACCCTGGTAGAGGACCTGCGGCTCGCGGTGCTGGAGGACGTCGATGTTGCTGAAGACGATGTTCTCGATGGTCTCCGGCTTCTCCGGGTTGCCGTGGGTGCCCATGTTCATCGGGTGTGCGACGTCGGCCCAGAGGGTGGAGTCGCGGACGGTGACGTTGCGGCAGTCGCCGTAGTAGTCCCAGCGGTGGGCGTAGATCGCGATGCAGTCGTCGCTGTTGCGCATCCACACGCCCTCGATCAGGACGTCCTCGCTGCTGAACACGTCGATGCCGTCGCCCCACTGGCCGCTGCTGTAGGAGTGCAGGTTGCGGACGGTGACCTGCTTGGACTGGCCGATGGTGCAGGAGTAGCCGGACTTCGGGTTGAGGACGAGGATGCCGTCGATCTCGATGTTCCTGGAGAACGCCACCAGGGTGGCGGCTTCCGAGTTCCAGATGATGCCCCGGCCGAGCAGGCGGGCGTTCTCCACCTTCACGAACTCCACCCGGGCGTTGAGCACCGCGCCGCCGGCCAGGTACACCGTCTTGCCGCTGGGCACCTTCACCACGCCGCCCGCGGGGGTGTGCAGGCCCGGGCCGAAGTAGATGACGTCAGGGTCCTCCTGCTCGGGCCGCGTCATCTCGATGGGGTTGGCGTGCAGTTGCAGGTTGCCGTAGAGGTCGCCGTCGATCTCGACGGAGAGGTTGCGCGGCTCGGTGAGACTGAAGGTGATGGTGTCGCCGCTGACCTCGTGCCGGATGTCGTACGACAGCGGGCGGATCCGAGCGGAGGGGATGGTGCCCTTGGACCAGGTGACCTGCACTTCCACGGTGCCGGCGAAGTCGAGGTTGGCCACCGAGGTGGGGCGGATGGTGCCGCTGCCGGTCTTCTCGTTGATGGTCTTCGTGGTGGCGCGCAGGACGGGCACCGGCTTCCACTGGCCCCCGGGCGTACGGGCCTTGACGACAAAGGTGGTGTTGATCGGCAGTGCGCCCGGGACGGGGTGGATGACCAGCCGGTCGGCGGCCTCCGGTCTGTCGTCCGCCGCGGCGGCGGTGCCGGCTGCCGTGCCGATCAGGGAGTAGGCGGCCGCGGCGGCCCCCGCGGCCTGGATGACGGTGCGCCGGGTCAGGCCGGTGCCCTGAATGTTGTTCATGGCCAAGTTCCTTACGGTGCGGAGAAGTGGCTGCCGCCGGCGGCGGCGGTGAGGTTCATGAGGAGGACGCCGCGTAACAGGCCGGGCGGGTCGCCGTGGGTGAGCATCGCGGTCAGCGGGGTGAGGACGTGCCCGACGACGGTGGCCCGGACGCCGAGTTCCGTCCGGGCCTGCTGGACCAGCTCCGGAGAGACGTCGTCGGAATTGGCCATCAGCGTGACGCTCTCGCCCCTGCCGGTCGCGGCGACGGCCGTCCGCGGGGCGCAGCCGCTCAGCGCCGTGGCACCGACCGCGGCACCCGGCGCGAGCAGGACGAGGAAACGGCGGCTCCGGGAAGCACCGGCATCTGGGTGCACGAACGCACCACCTCCTCGCTGTTCCGGCCTGCTGAGGCAACCGGTTGCTTTGCGTGGGGCAGAGCTTCTTGCCGTCGAGGGGGCGCGTCAAGGGTCTTGACGCGTTTTCGAAAAGACTGTGCACCCTCGGCGTCATCAGCGATGAGCGTCGGTGAGTTCCGTTTCCGGCCGCCACGAACAAGCCACTGGCGGGTCACGGACCGCCCTGACCAGGGGCGCCCGGGATCTCGCCTCGGCAGCACGCTCAGGAACCGGTTGCCAAAGTGGCCATCCGGGTCGTCAGAGGTTTGGCCATCCGGGCGCTCGGGTGCCTGCGGGGTGCACAGCCGGGCTCCACCGCCGCATGCCGAAGCCCTGGTAATCGATTTCCAGAAGATGCTCATGTCGCGCCGGCCCGAGAGCGTGCCGAGCGGCCCCGAGAGGTGGCGGGTCCGGTGCGCCCCTCACAGCCGCACGTGCCTGGTTCTCCCTCTCCGCCGGTTCGTTCGACGTCACGACGTGGGGATTCAGGCCGTCGCCCGGGAAACCGGTGCCCTCGGCCGTCACCCCGGCCCTGCCGATTGACCGCCGCTTCCCGGCGGACCTACGGTAGAAGACGCTTTCTGAAACAGTTTCCGTCCTCCCTCTGCTCCAGGAGAGTCATGCCCAGCCCTCAGCTGCCGCGGGCCGTGTTCGCGATGGACCCGGTACACCTCCCGCTGCTCTTCCCTCCGCCGCTGATGGAGCGGCTGAGGCGCACGGCCGACATCGACCCCGGGTTGGTCGTGCGGGACTTCACCGATCCGGCCGCGGCCGGCGCCCTGGCCTCCGCCGAGGTGCTGATCACCGGCTGGGGCTGCCCGCATCTGGACGCCGGCGCCCTCGCGGCGGCCCCGAAGCTGGACGCCGTCCTGCACGCGGCCGGCTCCGTGCGCTCCCTGGTCGGCGACGCCCTGTGGGAGCGCGGCGTGAAGGTCTCCAGCGCGGTGACGGGCAACGCCGTGCCCGTGGCGGAGTACACGCTCGCGATGATCCTGCTCGCGGGCAAGGACGCCTTCGACCACCGCGAGCGCTTCCGCCGCACGCACGCCTACCCGGGCCCCGCTCAGACCGCCCCGACCGGCAACCTCGGCCGCCGGGTCGGTGTCATCGGCGCGTCCCGTGTGGGCCGTCGGCTGCTGGAGCTGCTGCGGCCGTTCGACCTCACCGTCCTGCTGCACGACCCCTACGTGAGCCCGGCCGAGGCCGCCGCCCTCGGTGCCGAGTCACTGTCGCTGGAGGACCTGCTCGGACACAGCGACATCGTGAGTCTGCACGCCCCCGACATCCCGGAGACCCACCACATGCTCGACCGCGACCGGCTCGCCCTGGTGCGGGACGGCGGCGTGCTCATCAACACCGCCCGTGGCGCGCTCGTCGACCACGAGGCGCTCGCCGACGAGCTGGTCTCCGGCCGGCTCAGCGCGGTCCTCGACGTCACGGACCCGGAGCCGCTGCCGGCCGGTTCCCCGCTGTACCAGCTGCCCAACGTGTTCCTCACACCGCACATCGCCGGCTCCCTGGGCAACGAGCTGGAGCGGCTCGGCCGCATCGTCGTCGAGGAACTGGAGCGTTTGGCGGCGGGCCTGCCGCCGGTCCACGAGGTGCGGCACGCGGATCTCGCACGGGTGGCGTGACGGTTCGGCGAGGCAGGCTGCCGGGGCCGCCGGCGCGGTAGCGCCTCCGGTCCGTGTCGCGGCGTGCGTACGCCTGGTCAGCCGGTGCGTCCGGCCCTGGTCACGACCGCGTGTCCGGCCTCGCCACGGCAGCGCCTTCTGGTCCACGGCAAGGCGGAGCCTCCTGATCCGCGCCACGGCGGCGCGCACGGGCCCGCACTCCAGCCGAACGCCCTGGTCCGCGCACGTCGGGCAGGCCCCTCAGCCCGCCGTCCACAAGCCCTCCAGCCTGGAGTAACGATGGGATACGGTTTCCGCACGGGTGGGGGCGCAGCCCCGGCGCCGGATCGGGCCACGACGGTGAAGGAGCCGCAAGGGTGAGTCAGCGCAAGGCGACGAGTGACGCCGGACGGGCGACGATTCGCGACGTCGCGGAGCGAGCCGGCGTCTCCGTGGCCAGCGTCTCCCGGGTACTGTCCGGCAACTATCCGGTCTCCGAGGAGCTGCGCCGCCGGGTGATGAAGGTCGTCCGGGACCTGGACTACGTCACCAACGCCCACGCCCGTTCGCTGGCCGGGGGCGGCACACCGACGGTGGCGATCCTCATCAACAACATCACCGGCGCCGCGTTCGCCCACGTCGCCAAGGGCGTAGAGGGCGCCGCCACGCTGCGCGGCTGGCTCTCCCTGGTCGGCACCACCGGCGACGACCCGGAGCGCGAGCTGGCCCTGGTGAACCTGATGCGCCAGCAGGGCGTGGCCGCCGTGATCCTGCTCGGCGGCGCGTACGACTACGACGAGTACCAGCTGCGCATGGCCCGCTTCGCCCGCTCCCTGGACGCGGCCGGCTCCCATCTCGTCCTGGTGGGCAGGCCCCCGCTGGAGGGCGATGTCCCGGCGACCACGGTCGACTACGACAACGAGGGCGGCGCCTACGCGATGGCCAGCCACCTGCTGTCGGCCGGCCACCGCAAGGTGCTGGTGCTGCCGGGTCACGCCGAACTCACCACCGCGCAGGGCCGGCTGCGGGGCGCCCGGCGTGCCTTCGAGGCGTACGGGGTGTCCTTCGAACCGGGCCTGGTGCGGCACGGGCCGTACGACTACGAGCACGGTTACGAGGCCGTGGAGGACAGTCTGCGCGAGGGCCCGGACTTCACCGCGGTGCTCGCCGGGACGGACGTGGTCGCCGCGGGCGCCATGCAGGCCCTGCGCGCGAAGGGCCTGCGGGTACCCGAGGACGTCTCGATCGTCGGCTACGACGACATCCCGCTCGCCTCACAGCTCACTCCCCAGCTGACCACCGTGCACGTGCCGTACGAGGAGATGGGCCGCGTCGCGCTGCGCGCGGTCGCCGACCGCCGCGAGGGCGGCGGAGGCCGCCGCAAGGGCGGCGACGGCGAGCACCTGGTGCTGGGCACCCATGTCGTCGTACGCCACTCGGTGCAGCCGCCCGCCCCGCGCGAGTAACGCACGACTGTCGTTACGTAAACGGTTACCCGAGGATTACCACCACCCCGCGGAGTCTTCGGAGACAGCCTGACGAACCCAGGCCCGGCTTGCTTTCTAATGCGCTGACCTGCGCGTATTCCGTTCGCGTCGCCGACATGGCGACGCGCGCCCGCGGATGGCTCCACGGACGATCCGCCGTAACGAATTCCCCCGTGCCTCTTGATATGGCGCGAACATCTCGCCTACCGTCCCAGCAACCGGTTACTACCGCTTCTGCTTGGCCGAGCCCCCGCAACCGCGAGCCGACGGTTTCCCGGCCGCCGTTCCTGGCCAGCACAACCGAGCCGCCACCGTCCTCTCGTTCTGAGACGCCCCAATTCGAAGGATCACGGTCAGATGAACATCACCAGCCCCCGGAGAAGGTTCGCCTCCACCGCTGTCGCGGGCATAGCGCTGACAGGTCTGCTCACCGCCTGCGCCGGATCCGGCTCGGGCGACGACGCCGCGTCGGACTCCGGCCCGGTCACCCTCCCCTTCTGGGGCTGGGCCAACGGCCAGGAGACGGTCGTCAAGGCGTTCAACGCCTCGCACAAGGACGTCCAGCTGAAGTACACCAAGGTCACCGACCAGCTGACCATGCAGAAGCAGCTGACCAACGCGGTCAAGGCCGGCAACGCGCCCTGCCTGCTGCAGAACACCGGCGAGTACGTGACGAGCTGGGTCTCGCAGGGCGCGCTCGCCGACATCACGCAGTACGTCGAGTCCAGCAAGGACAAGTTCAACCCCGGCTCCTGGGCGGTCGGCCAGGTCCAGGGCAAGATCTACGGCGTCCCCACCGCCTCGGCGCCCGCCTTCACCATCTACCGCACCGACCTCTTCGAGAAGTACGGCCTGGAGGCGCCCGAGACGTGGGACGACTTCATCGCCGCCGGCAAGGTGCTGAAGAAGCACGACATCAAGATCACCAACTACGCCGGTGAGGACCCGAGCACCCTGGAGGTGCTCGCCATGCAGGCCGGGGCGAACTGGTACAGCGTCGACGGCGACTCCTGGAAGGTGGACTTCCAGGACGAGGGCACCCTGAAGGCCGCGAAGGTGATCCAGCAGATCATCGACAACGACCTGAACTCCAAGCTCTCCTTCGCCGACTACGCGGCCGTACAGCGCAACTACGACAACGGCGGCACCGCGACCCGGCAGATCTCCACCTGGCAGATGTCCGGCATGGTGCAGAACTTCACCAAGTCCTTCGGCGACTGGGCGCTCGCCCCGTGGCCCACCTTCGAGGGCGAGGCCGCCCAGACGCCGGCCGGCACCAACCAGAGCGGCAACCTGACACTGGTCAGCGAGCAGTGCAAGGACAAGAAGCAGGCCGCCGAGGCTGCGCTGTGGATGTCCACCGACGCCGGTGCGGTCAAGACCATGGCGAGCCCGGAGACCGGCAGCGGTGTGATGCCGGCGCTGGCCGACAGCGAGTCGTACGTCTCCGACGCGATCTCCGAGAAGCTGCTCGGCAAGAACTACAAGCCGGCCAAGGCGATCGTGACGGACAGCCTGGGCACCGTCCGGACCGGTTGGAACTTCGGCCCGAACTGGACGGCGATGTTCACGGAGATGCAGGACGAGTGGGCCAAGGTCGTCAGCAAGGAGCAGAAGGTCACCGACCTCCTCGCGCACATGCAGGAGTGGACGGTCAACGACCTGAAGCAGCGCGGCATCAGCGTCAAGGGCTGAGGCATACCCGATGATTCGCTCCCAGCGCTGGAAGGGTGCCGCGTTCACGGTGCCCTTCCAGCTCGGCTTCGTCTTCCTCTATCTGCTGCCGATCGGCTACGCCGTCCACCAGTCGCTGTTCCTGGAGAAGCAGTCCGGGCTGGGGCTCGGCGGCGCGACCACGGAGTTCGTCGGGCTGGAGAACTACGGCAAGGGTCTGAGCGACTCGGCGTTCATGACCTCCATCCTGCGGGTGGTGCTGTTCGGCTGTGTCCAGATCCCGTTCATGCTGCTCGTCAGCCTGGTCCTGGCGCTCTTCCTGGACGCGGTCACCGCGAAGGCGGCCGGCCGGTTCCGGATCCTGCTGCTGGTCCCGTACATGATCCCCGGCGTGGTCGCGGCCATCATCTGGGTCAACCTGTACAGCCCGGACGTGGGCCCGCTGACCCCGATCGGCGACCTGTTCGGGTTCGACTGGAACTTCTTCGCACCCTCGATGGTGTGGCCGGCCATCGGCAACCTGCTGACCTGGCACGGCATCGGCTACAACATGGTGATCATCTACGCGGCACTCCAGGGCGTGCCCCGCGAGCTGTTCGAGGCCGCGCGGCTGGACGGCGCGTCGGAGCTGAGGATCGCCCTGAGCATCAAGGTCCCGTTCGTGCGCGGCGCGCTCGTCCTGACCGCTCTGCTGTCGATCATCCAGATGCTGCAGATCTTCAACGAGCCCGCGCTGTTCAGGAACGTCACCCCGCAGACGGTCAGCGACAGCTTCACCCCGATCATGATCATCTACAACCAGGCGTTCAACGCCGCCAACTACCACTACGCCGCCGCCCTGTCGGTGCTGCTCGCGCTGATCCTCGGCGTCGCGTCCTTCCTCTTCTACCGGCTGACCTCGAAGGCGGCGGACTGATGGCGCTGACAGAGAACCGCAAGGAAAACGGCACGGAGAAGGACCGCACGGAAGAAGCCGGCACGGAAGCGGCTGCCGTGCCACCCCGCGGGGGTGCCGTGCGACGGATCACCCGCCCGGACCCGGCCGCTCGTTCCCGGGGCGGCCAGCGCTTTCTCCTGGCCGGGCTGGCCCTGGCCAGCGCCTACAGCCTGTTCCCGGTGTACTGGCTGCTGGTCGCCGCGACCAAGGACCGGGTGGGGCTGTACCAGAGCAACGGCCTGTGGTTCTCCGACTTCCACCTGTGGGAGAACCTGCACCAGGTGTTCACGTACGACGGCGGCATCTTCCTGCGCTGGACCGCCAACTCGTTCCTCTACGCGGGGGTCGGCTCCCTCGGCGGCACGCTCATCGCCCTCGCCACGGGCTACGGACTGGCCCGCTTCGAGTTCCCCGGGCGGGGCGTGGTGTTCGCGGCGGTGGTCGGCTCGTTCCTGATCCCGATCGCCCTGCTCACCCTGCCGCTGTATCTGCTGTTCTCGGCGATCGGTCTGGTGGACACCCCGTGGGCGATGCTGATCCCCTGCCTGATCAACCCGTTCAGCGTGTACCTGGCGAAGGTGTACACCGAGGCCACCATCCCGTTCGAACTCCTCGAGGCGGCCCGGATCGACGGCGCCGGCGAACTGCGCATCTTCTTCAGCATCGTGCTGCGGATGATGACCACCGGCGGCGCGACGGTGTTCCTGCTCGCCTTCGTCAACACCTGGAACGCCTTCTTCCTCCCCCTGACCGTGCTGCGCGGAGAGGAGAACTGGACGCTCAACCTGGGCCTGTACAACTGGACCGGCAAGCGCCTGGAGTCGGGCATCGACGTCACCAGCCTCGTCCTGACGGGCGCGCTGCTGTCCATCATCCCGATGGCGATCATGATGGTCGCCATGCGCCGCTACTGGCGGACGGGCGTGACGCTCGGCGCCCTCAAGTGATCTCCCCCGCCTCTCCCTGACTCCCGGGGGCCGCGGTGACCCTGATCCCTCGCGGCCCCCGGGTGCCCACCCCTCCCGGAGCCCTCACGTGACCGTCCTGCACAACCCCGTCCTCCGCGGCTTCGCCCCCGATCCCTCCCTGATCCGGGTCGGCGACTGGTACTACGTGGCGACCAGCTCCTTCGAGTGGTTCCCGACGATCCCGGTTTACCGCTCCCGCGACCTGGCCCACTGGGAGTACGCGGGGTACGTCCGGGGCGCGGCCCCCGGCGGCTCGCTGGCCGGGGTGCCCGACTCCGGGGGCGTCTGGGCACCGTCGCTGAGCTGGGACGGGGAACGGTTCTGGGTGACGTACACCATCGTGCGCTCGGTCGGCACGCCGTACTTCGACCTGGACACGTACGTCTCGACGGCCGCCGACGTGAGCGGCGAGTGGAGCGCGCCGCGCCGGGTCCCGAGCCACGGCTTCGACCCGGCCCTGTTCCACGAGGACGGCAGACTGTGGCTGCTCAACCTCCAGAACGACCACCGGCCGGGCGGCCGGCGGTTCGCCGGGATCGTCATCACGGAACTGGACCGGGACACGCTCGCCCCCGTCGGGCCGACACGTCTGCTGCTCCAGCACGACCGGCTGATCGAGGGGCCCAAGCTGCTACGGCGCGACGGCTGGTACTACCTGGTCCTCGCGGAGGGCGGCACGGGCTGGGAGCACGGGGTGCGGGTGGCCCGCGGCCGTGAGCTGACCGGACCGTACGAACTCGACGAACGGCCCTTGCTGACCACCCGGGACGACCCGGACGTGCCGTTGCAGAAGGCCGGGCACGGCGAGCTGGTCGAGACGCCGGACGGGGAGTGGCTTCTCAGCCATCTGACGGCCCGTCCGCTGCACACGCCGCGGGGCCGTCGCTGCCCGCTCGGCCGGGAGACCGCGATCCAGGCGGTGACCTGGGACGCGGAGGGCTGGCCCCGGCTGCGGCAGGGCGGCTGGCACCCGGCGGTGGACGTCGACGTACCGACGCGGCCGCACCCGCTGCCCCCCGTCGCCCCCACCCCGGACTCGTCCTGGCACGTGTCCTGGCCCTGGAGCTCCCTGCGCGAGCCGCCGGACCCGTCCTGGGCCGACACGACGGCCCGGCCCGGCTGGATCCGGCTGCGCGGGCGGCACGGGCCGGAGTCCCGCTGGGCGAGCAGTCTGCTGGCCCAGCGCGTCACCGAGCACCGCGCCGAGGCCGAGGTCACCGTCGAGGCGCGGCCGGTCACCTTCACCCAGGCCGCCGGGCTGGTGCTCTGGTACAACCCGGAGGCGTACCTCAGCCTGGACCTGACCTGGGCGGAGCCCGAGGGCGAACCGCAGCGCGGACAGCAGTGGCGGGGCACGCCCGGCGAGGGCGGCCGTACGGTGCTCAGCCTCGTGGAGCGCGACGAGGAGGGCACCCGGCAGGTCGCCGTCGTGGCGGTGCCCGCGGAGGCACCCGTGACCCTGGGCGTGACGATCGAGGGAGCCGGGGCACGCTTCTGGCACGTCCGGGACGGGGTGCGTAGGGCGATCGGCCCGACCTTGGACTTCAGCCGGCTGTCCGACGACCACGGTTCCCGGCTGCGCTTCACCGGTGCGATGGCGGGCATCCACGCCCGGGACCTCGTCGACGCGGCGTTCCCGGCGGACTTCACCGGGTTCCGGCTGATCTGCGTACCCGGCTGAGCCGGTTGTTCGGGGTTTCGAAAGTTTTGACCGGCCAGAACCCGTGATTCACCCGTCTTCCCGCCGTCCTGCGCCGCACCTAGAGTAGGAAGCGCTTTCTGCCCGGTCGGACACCGGATCGCGGTGAGCAGCGCTGGTCGAAACTTTCCACGGCCTCAGGCGGGCCGGAGAGGTGGGTTCCCGATGGTCCGTACGGCGAGTGCGAGCGTGGCGGCAGGTCCGACGCTGGCGGTCGTGGCCCGCGAGGCGGGGGTGTCGGTACCGACCGCGTCGAAGGTGGTCAACGGCCGGGAGGACGTGGCGCCCGAGACCCGCCGCCGCGTCACCGAGGCGCTCGACCGGCTCGGCTATGTGCGCAGACCCCGCTTCGACACGTCCAAGACACCCCGGCTGGTCGACCTGGTCGTGCACTCCCTGGAGAGCTCCTGGTCGGGCGCGGTACTGCACGGGGTGGAGGAGGCGGCGCACGACGCGGGCCTGGAGATCGTGGTGTCGGCGGCCCTGACCCGGACCCGGGCCGGCCGCCCGGAGCGGGGCTGGCTGGACAAGCTGGTCGCCCGGGGCTCCTCCGGGGTCCTGTTCAACCTGGCCGAGCTGAGCGACTCCCAGTACGCCTGGCTGGAGCAGCACCGCATCCCGTTCGTGATGATCGACCCGGTCCAGGAACCTCCGGAGGGCGTGGCGTCGGTGGGCGCGGCGAACTGGCAGGGCGGTCTGGCGGCCACGGAGCATCTGCTGTCCCTGGGCCACGAGCGCATCGCCGTCGTCGCCGGTCACCGGCGCACGATGTGCAGCACTGCCCGGGTCGCCGGTTATCGCTCGGCGCTCGCGTCGGCCGGGCTCCGGCACCGCGCCGAGTACGTCCGGCACGCCGGCTTCGACGAGGGCCTGGCCCGCCGCCGCATGCGGGAGCTGCTCGACCTGCCCGAGCCGCCGACGGCCGTGTTCGTCTGCTCGGACCGGATGGCGCTGGGTGTGTACGAGGCCCTGGCCGAGCGGGGGTTGAGGGTCCCGGACGACGTCAGTGTGGTGGGCTTCGACGACCTGCCCGAGGCGCGCTGGGCCTCCCCGGCGCTGACCACGGTCCGCCAGCCGCTGTCGGAGATGGCCGCCACGGCCCTGCGGTCGCTGCTGCGCCTGATGGACGGCCACCAGCCGGAGAGCACGCGGACGGAGTTGTCGACACGGTTGGTGGAACGGGCGAGCACCGCCGCGCCGCCGGCGTGACACCGGACAGCCATTGTTGGCTCGTTCGGCCTGCTTCCCGGAGGACGGCACGATCCACTACGGGACGGCCTGGTGCCGCGACAGGCGACGTTCGCCCCCTGCCGGCTTCGCCACCCGGACCATCCCGCTCTCCCGGCCCTTGGCCGCCTTGGCCGTCACGGCGGCGACGCCACGGGGCGGGTCGCGGGGCGGTCCTGGACGGATTCGGGCAGGTGGGGCCGGTGTCCGATTCCTTCAAGACCGGCCGGCGCGGGCCTGCCTACGGTGGGCCCATGACCGCACGATTCGATGCCATCGGCCTGGTCGTCTCCGACATGGCCGCCTCCGTCGCCTTCTACCGCCGGCTCGGGTTCGCCTTCCCCGAGGGCGCCGAGGGCCAGCCGCACACCGAGGCCGAACTGCCCGGCGGGCTGCGGCTGATGTTCGACACCGAGGAGACGGTCCGCTCCTTCCTGCCCCGGTGGCGGCCGCCGGAGGGCGGGGGCCGGACCTCGCTGGCCCTGCGGTGCGACGGGCCGGAGGAAGTGGACTCGCTGTACGAGGAGTTGGTGGGCGCCGGGTGCCACGGTGAGCTGAAGCCCTGGGACGCCTTCTGGGGGCAGCGGTACGCCGTGGTCCTCGACCCGGACGGCAACGGAGTGGACCTGTTCGCCCCGCTGGTCGACGGGGGCGCTCCGCTAGCCGCCGGGAGCGAGTAGCTCCCCGAGCGGCAGGCCCGCCAACTCCCTCACGTCTCGCGCCAGATGCGCCTGGTCGGCGTATCCGGCCCGGGCGGCCGTGTCCGCGAAGGGCACACCGCCCCGGGCGAGTGCGAGGGCGCGGCGCAGCCGCAGGATGCGGGCCAGGGTCTTGGGGCCGTAGCCGAACGCGGCGAGCGAACGGCGGTGCAACTGGCGGGGGCTGAGGCCGAGTTCGTCGGCGGTGGCGGCGACCGGGCGGCCCGCGCCGAGGGCGGTGACGACCTGCCGCAGCAGCGGGTCCGGGGGGTCGGCACCGGCCGCCTGCCGCAGGGCCAGCTCCTCCAGGCCGCTCACCGGGTCGGGGGCCGCGTTCACGCGTCCGGCCAGGCGCCGCACCCGAGCGGCCGGCCAGAGGTCCGCGAGCCCGACGCGCCGGTCACGCAGTTCGTGCGCCGGTACGCCCAGGAGCGCCGGGGCCGTACCCGGGCAGAAACGGACCCCGGCCCAGGGGCCGCTCTCGCCGTCCGTGAGGTGCGCGCGAGTGTCGGGCCCGGCGACCAGCAGCCGCCCGTCGTGCCACAGCAGATCCATGCAGCCGTCGGGCAGCACCCGCCCCGCCCCGGACCGCCCCGGGGCGTTGGTCCACACGACAGCCCCGGCGAGCCGCGACGCCCGCTCCGCATACACGGGTGCCAGGCTACGCCGCCGGTGTGCGAGCGTCAGTCCGCCAGGCCTCGTCACCAGGGTCCTGGGACAGCACGCGGACCGCCCAGGCGGAGCACGCCCTGATCAGGAACGCGCCCCGGGCGCGCGACGGCCGCGACGCCCACCTCTCCGACGGCGTGCGCGGGACTCGGGGCCGCGCCCCCAAGGGACATCTCGGACTTCGTACGGGAGGCGGCGGCCGGGATCTGGACGGCCTGAGCCGGCACCCGTCAGTTTCCCCCGGGCGGCTGCGCCTCCCCGTGGTTCTGGCCGTTCTTGGCGTGGGTGCTCTTGGGGTGGGTGCTCTTGGC
Organism: Streptomyces sp. NPDC033136; assembly: GCF_055578235.1. Taxonomy (NCBI): domain Bacteria; kingdom Bacillati; phylum Actinomycetota; class Actinomycetes; order Kitasatosporales; family Streptomycetaceae; genus Streptomyces; species Streptomyces sp. NPDC033136. The sequence continues at coordinate 47,571 of NZ_JBVIPD010000019.1, read as the reverse complement.
GTGGATGCTCTTGGCGTGGGTGCGCAGGCGGGACGACACGTCCTCCGGGGGCAGGAAGCGGGACCAGCGTTCCGGGAACTCGGAGGGCATGTCGGGGTCGGCCTCGTCCCGGGCGGCGGTGCGGGCCACGTACTCGGCGACCTGGGCCTGCCGGAGCCGTTCGTTGGCCTCGCGGGCCGCGGCCGTGGCGGCGGCCGGCCAGACCCGGTCGATGGCGGCGTTGACCGCCGCCCCGACGAGCACGGCGAACGCGGCCACACCGATCCACAGCAGCACGGCGACGGGCGCGGCGAGGGAGCCGTAGATCGTGGGGCCCTCGACCGTGCTGGTCAGGTAGATCCGCAGCAGGAAGCTGCCGAGGACCCACATGCCGAGGGCGACGAGCGCGCCGGGCACGTCCTCGATCCACGGGGAGCGGACGGGGACGGACACGTGGTACAGCGTCGTCAGGAAGGCGATCGACAGCAGGATCACCACCGGCCAGTACAGGACCTGCACGACCGTCGTCGACCATGGCACGATCCGCACCACCGCGTCCGGCCCGGCCACCATCAGCGGCAGCGCCACGGAGCCGATCAGCAGGGCCACGATGAACAACAGGAAGGCCATGAGGCGGGTCTTCACGATGCCGCGGACGCCGTCGAGGCCGTACATGACGGTGATGGTGTCTATGAAGACGTTCACGGCGCGGGAGCCGGACCACAGGGCGAACAGGAAGCCGATGGAGATGACGTCGGGCCGGCCGCCCTTCGTCACGTCGTGCAGGATCGGCTCCGCGATCTCCCGCACGCCCCGGTCGGACAGCACCGTGCGGGCGGCCTCCAGGAGGTTGGTCCGCAGGCTCTCGATGGTGTCGGCGCCGGTCCAGGCGTCGACGTAGCCGAGCAGCCCGATCATGCTCAGCAGCAGCGGCGGCACCGACAGCAGGGTGAAGAACGCGGCCTCGGCCGCGAGGCCCAGGATGCGGTACTCGATGCAGGAGTTGACGGTGTCCTTCAGCAACAGCCAGGCGGTCTTGCGCTTGGAGACGTTCCGGTACAGGGCACGCGCCCTGTGGAGGCGCCCGGAGGGCGTGTCGGGGGTTTCACTTGCTGGCTGCACCCCCTAAAGGTATCCGTCGCGCCCGGCCCCACCCACCCACAGGCCGGGTCTGCGCGGACCGGGCCCGTTCCCTGGTGACCGAGGGGGGACCGCAGGGTACGTTCGCACCATGGCAGGCAGCACGCACACCGTGACAAACCAGGTCCCGCCCCTGGTCGGGTACGACGTCTTCTCCGCCGACCGGGCCCTGGCCGCCGCGGTCGAACGGCATCTCGATCCCGGCCTGCGCGAGGAGGTGCTCGGCGAGCTGGCGGCGCTCGGGCGGACCTCCGGCTCGGCCCAGGTGCAGGAGTGGGGCGCGCACGCCAACGAGAACCCGCCCCGGCTGCGCACCCACGACCGGTACGGCCACCGGGTCGACGAGGTCGAGTTCCATCCCTCCTGGCACCGGCTGCTCGGCAAGGGCGTCTCGGCCGGCCTGACGGCTGCCTGGGGCCGCCCCGCCGGGCATCTGCGGCGGGCCGCCGCCTTCGTGGTGTGGACGCAGGTCGAGGCCGGCAACGGCTGCCCGCTGTCGATGACGCACGCGGCGGTGCCCGCCCTGCGCGCCGACCCGGACCTGGCCGCCGAGTGGGAGCCGCGGCTGACGTCCATGGTCTACGACCGTGAGCTGCGGCCCGCGCACCTCAAGGCCGGGGCGCTGTTCGGGATGGGCATGACGGAGAAGCAGGGCGGCAGCGACGTCCGGGCGAACGCCACGTCCGCGCGGCCGCTCGCGGAGGACGGGACGTACGAGCTGACCGGGCACAAGTGGTTCTGCTCGGCGCCGATGTCCGACGGCTTCCTGGTGCTGGCGCAGGCTCCCGGCGGGCTGACCTGCTTCCTGGTGCCGCGAGTGCTGCAGGACGGCACGCGCAACGTCTTTCTGATCCAGCGGCTCAAGGACAAGCTCGGCAACCGGTCGAACGCCTCCGCCGAGGTCGAGTTCGCCGGGACCTGGGCGCGCCGGGTCGGCGAGGAGGGGCGCGGGGTGCGGACCATCATCGAGATGGTCGCGGCGACCCGGCTCGACTGCGTGCTGGGCTCGGCCGGGCTGATGCGGCAGGCCGTGGCGCAGGCCGTGCACCACTGCACGTACCGCGAGGCGTTCGGCGGGAAGCTCGTCGACAAGCCGCTGATGCGCAACGTCCTCGCCGACCTCGCGCTGGAGTCGGAGGCGGCGACGACCCTGGCGCTCAGGCTCGCGGCGGCCTGCGACGACGGTGACGAGCAGGAGCGGGCGCTGCTGCGGATCGCGGTGCCGGCCGCCAAGTACTGGGTGACCAAGCGGTGCCCGGCGGTCGCGGTGGAGGCGGCGGAGTGCCTCGGCGGCAACGGGTACGTCGAGGAGTCCGGGATGCCCCGGCTGGTGCGCGAGTCGCCGCTCAACTCGGTCTGGGAGGGCGCGGGCAACGTCCAGGCGCTGGACGTGCTGCGGGCGTTGCAGCGGGAGCCGGGGGCGCTCGACGCCTATCTGCGGGAGGTCGGGCAGGCGCGCGGCGCCGACCACCGTCTCGACGGGGCCATCAAGAACCTGCTGACCGAACTCGCCGATCTGGAGGGCGTGGAGGGGCGGGCACGGCGGCTGGCGGAGCGGCTCGCGCTGGTGCTGCAGGGGTCGCTGCTCGTCAGGTTCGCGCCGCCGCAGGTCGCCGACGCGTTCTGCGCCGCGCGGCTGGGCGGCGACGCGGGCACGGCCTTCGGGACGCTGCCGCACACGCTGGATCTGGCGTCGGTGGTGGAGCGGGCCCGGCCGGTGTCCTGACCGGTCGTGCCGCTCCGGGCACGCGAAGAGCGGGGGTGGTGCTGCGCCGACACGGCACCACCCCCGCCGCACTGGCCCGCTCGAGCCACTGAACGCCGCTCGGGACGGCGCGGCTCAAGTTTCGGTCACGGCCGGGCTGTCCACCAGGGTTGCAAGGGGTTGCAACTTGCTGCTGAAGGTGTGCGGACTGTGCGCGCCCCCCTCAGGCAGACGGCACTATGAGACACACAGTCAAAGAAGCGACTTCGGGGGGCACACGCGTATGGACGTCACGCACTTGGCCGCCGTGGACACCACACGTGCGGCCCGGGTCCTCAGGGAGGTCCGTTCCGCGCGGCTGGCCGGACAGCCCGCTCCCCTGTCGCCGCGTCCCGTGATCGAGCAGTCCTGGGACCGCATGCTGCGCAGCGGAGTCGACCCGGACCACGACGTCCGGGCGGCGCCGCTCTCCCGGGAGGAGGTGCAGCGGCGGCGTGAGACGTCGGCGCTGCGGCATGTGCTGCCGGTGCTGCGGGAGGGGCTGTTGACGGCCGCGGACGTGGCCCACCACATCATGGTGGTGGCCGACGAGGAGGGCCGGGTGCTGTGGCGCGAGGGCAGCGCGCCGGTGCTGCGCAGGGCCGACGGGCTCGGTTTTGAGCTCGGCGCGGACTGGCGGGAGGACGTCGTCGGCACGAACGGCGTGGGCACCCCGGCGGTGGTGCGCCGGCCCGTACAGGTCTTCGCCTCCGAGCACTTCGTGCGGTCCCAGGCCGGCTGGACCTGTGCCGGCGCTCCCCTGACGGACCCGCGGGACGGCCGGCTGCTCGGCGTGGTCGACGTCAGCGGGCCGCTGGAGACCATGCATCCGGCCACGCTCGCCTGGGTCGACTCGGTGGCCAAGCTCGCCGAGGCCCGGCTGCGGGAGATGCACCTGGAGTCGCTGGAGCGGCTGCGCGCGGTGGCGGCGCCGGTGCTGGCCCGGCTCGACGGGCGCGCCCTGGCCGTCGACCCGGACGGCTGGACCGCCGCCGTCAGCGGGATGCCGTACACGCGGCGCGTGGCCCTGCCGAAGTCGCTGTCGCCGGGCTTGCGATGGTTGCCCGGGCTCGGCCTGTGCTCGGTGGAGCCGCTGGCCGGGGGCTGGCTGGTGCGGGCGGCCGCCGACGAGCCGACCCCGCCCGGGGCGGCCCGGATCGTGCTGGACCTCAGACAGGCGCGGCGCTGGTCGGTGGAGGTGTCCGGCGGGGCGGGCTCCTGGGTGCGGGAACTGAGCCCGCGGCACGCCGAGTTGCTGTATCTGATCGCCGTGCACCCCTCGGGCCGCAGCGCCTCGGGTCTGGCCGGGGACGTGTTCGGCGACCCGGCCCGGACGGTGACGGTGCGGGCCGAGATGTCACGGGTACGGCGGTATCTGGGGGCGTTCCTGGAGCACCGGCCCTACCGGTTCGCCGAGGACGCCCAGGTGGAGGTGCTGCTCCCGGACGACCCGCGCGATCTGCTGCCGCACTCGGCCGCGCCGGCGGTGGCGGTGGCACGGCTGCGTACTTCCGCACCGGCACCCTGAGGTTCACTCAGCACCGGCGCCCTGAGGTTCACTCCGCGTGCTGCCGGAGCCGTCCCGGGGGGGCATCTTTGGCATATTTGCAGGTTCTTCGTCCCGCACCCCGCCCACCTGCCGTAGCATCCCCGTAGGGCCACCCCACCTGCTCCTCCGTCAACGTATGGATCACCAGGCGCAGTTGGCCCGCCTCGGGAGGTACGTTATGAAGCATCGCGGCAGACACCGCCGGCGCAGGCGGGGCAGGGCGCTGCGCGGGGCCCTGGCCGGGACGGCTCTCGCACTCACCGCCGCCGCCACTTTGATCAGCGCCTCGCAGGCCACGGTCGCCGACGCGCCCGGGGCTCTGAAGCCGGTCGGTGTGTCGACCGAGGCCGGGCGGCTGCCGCTGGCCGAGCACCGGGTGCCCGGGCAGTGGCTGGACCGGCTCGCGTCGGAGATGGGCCGGCCCGTCGGGGTCGGCGCGGTGCTGGAGGGCGCCGATCTCCGGCTGCGGAACGCGGCCGGCTGTTCGGCGGCCGAGAAGGACAGCCTGCCGGTCGAACCGGCGGCCACGCGCGCGTACTGCTTCGGCGGCGCCGACACCCGGGGCTGGCGGCCCGGCGCGGTCACCACCTCGGGTGACGCGGACGACGACGGCCGCTGGGGCGGGAACCGCGTGATCCTCTCCGGCTGGACCCGCGGCGGCGCCGAGGGCGGCTCCATGGACGGCCCGGCCCCCGAGCAGGGCCTGGCCAAGGTCGCCTTCGTCGACGCGAACGACCCCGCCCGGCTCCGCTACACCTGGGCCCTGCTGGCCGTCCCCGTGGACGGCGGGCGGGACTACCGGGGCCTGGTCTCGCCGCTGTCCGGCATGGTCTGGTACCAGGACAAGCTGCTGGTGACGACCCGCGAGGGCGACCGGGACGCGCTGTACGTGTACGATATGGACCGCATCCAGCGCGCCACCGTCGACTCCGGCGCGGTCGGCCGGGTGCGGGGCGGCTGGGCGGCGCACGGCTCCCGGTACGTTCTGCCCGCCGTCGGCTCGTACACCCTGCCCGGCGGCGACGGGCCGCGTCCGGCCGCCGTCTCCCTGGACCGCAGTTCGTCGCCCGACAGTCTGGTCGCGAGCGAGTGGGTGCCCGCCGACGGTGACCGGCGCACCCGGCTGTGGCGCTACCCCCTGAGCCGGGACCCGGCCCGCTCCGGCCTGCTCGCCACCGGCTCCTCGGGGCGCGCGGACCCGGTCGAGGCGTACGAGACGAAGACGGCCGACGTCCGGGGCGTGCTGGCGTACCGCTCGGGCTGGTACCTGGACCGCGCGGCGGGCAGCCCGGGCGGGCACGGGACGCTGTGGCGCCAGGACACCGAGGGCGCGCGGGCGACGGAGTGCGGCGCGGACGGGACCCGCCACTGCTGGAGCGGCCCGTCGGGCTCCCTGTCGTACTGGGAGGAGACCGGCGAGGTCTGGTCCCAGTCGGGGCGGATGCTGTTCGCGCTACCGCTGGCCTCGGTCGACCGGGCACTGGACCGATCGACAGACGAGTAGGCCAGATGATTTTCTAGCCCGCATGACCACCATCGCCGTGACCACCTGGTCCCTGGAGCAGACCGCCCCGACCGACCTGCTGCCGGCCGCCGCGCCGGTCGGGGACGTCCGAGTGGTGCGCTCCGAGGTGCCCTCGCCCGAGTTCAGCCGGTTCCTGTACGCCTCGGTGGGCGGCGACATCCGCTGGACGGACCGGCTGAGCTGGTCGTACGCCCGCTGGCGGGAGCACCTGGAGCGGCCCGGCGTGGAGACGTGGGTGGCGTACGACCGGGGCACGCCCGCCGGGTACGTGGAGCTGGAGGCGCAGGACGACGCGGTCGTGGAGATCGTCTACTTCGGTCTGCTCCCCGCCTTCCGGGGCCGGCGCATCGGCGGGCACCTGCTGTCGTACGGCACGGCCCGGGCCTGGGACCTGGCCGACCGGTGGGCGGGTCTGACTCCGACGAAGCGGGTCTGGCTGCACACCTGCAGCAAGGACGGCGCGCACGCGATGGACAACTACCAGCGGCGGGGCTTCACGCTGTTCGACACCAAGGTCGAGGAGGAGGCGGACGTCGCCCCTCCGGGACCGTGGCCCGGGGCGTTCCCCGTCTGACCTGGACGGACACCTCGGGGTGACCCGATGTGACCAAGGACACCCTTGTCTCACAGAGCGAGACAAGGGTGTCCGCATCTTGGACAATGCTGGACTGTGTCCAGATCGCCGTGACACGCTTCCGTCATGTCTGGAACTGGAATCGCCTTGGTGAGTCGACGGCACGTCGACCTCGGCCGCATGTCCAGCGCCATCTGTCCGGCGCACTGAGCGTACTCAGCACGCGCCCGACACTCCCCCCTTCTTTTCCCTCCCGCGCAATGACGCGCAGGTTGCCCATGCGCGCGCCCGCGCAGGTCACCGCCTCCCGCCCGTCACCCGACCGCCACCCCGCAATGACAGCGCTACGCGCCGACCCCTACCCACTGCTGTCCCGAAGGACGTATCAACCATGGCCGCCACCCCGCAGAAGCCTGCCGCCGCGACTCCCCGCCGCAAGGTGAGCCGTCACCGCGGTGAGGGCCAGTGGGCCGCGGGGCACCACACCCCGCTGAACGGCAACGAGCAGTTCAAGAAGGACGACGACGGTCTCAATGTGCGGACACGCATTGAGACGATCTACTCCAAGCGGGGCTTCGACTCGATCGACCCGAACGACCTGCGCGGACGGATGCGCTGGTGGGGTCTGTACACCCAGCGCAAGCCCGGCATCGACGGCGGCAAGACGGCGGTCCTGGAGCCGGAGGAGCTGGACGACGAGTACTTCATGCTGCGCGTCCGCATCGACGGCGGGGCGCTGACCACGCGGCAGCTGCGCGTCATCGGCGAGATCTCGCAGGAGTTCGCGCGCGGCACCGCCGACATCACCGACCGGCAGAACGTCCAGTACCACTGGATCCGCATCGAGGACGTCCCCGAGATCTGGAACCGGCTGGAGGGCGTGGGCCTGTCCACCGTCACCGCCTGCGGCGACACCCCGCGTGTGATGATCGGCTCCCCCGTGGCGGGCATCGCCGCGGACGAGATCATCGACGCCACCCCGGCCCTGGAGGAGATGAAGCGCCGGGTCCTGAACAACCCGGCGTACTCGAACCTCCCCCGGAAGTTCAAGACGGCCATCTCGGGCTCGCCGCTGCTGGACGTGGTGCACGAGATCAACGACGTGGCGTTCGTCGGCGTCCGCCACCCCGAGCACGGCCCGGGCTTCGACGTGTGGGTCGGCGGCGGCCTGTCCACCAACCCCAAGCTGGGCGTGCGGCTGGGCACCTGGGTGTCGATCGACGACGCACCCGACGTCTACGAGGGCGTCATCTCGATCTTCCGCGACTACGGCTACCGCCGGCTGCGCACTCGCGCCAGGCTGAAGTTCCTCGTCGCCGACTGGGGCGCGGAGAAGTTCCGGCAGGTGCTGGAGGACGAGTACCTGGGGCGCAAGCTGGTGGACGGGCCCGCCCCGGAGCAGCCGTCCCGGCAGTGGCGCGACCACATCGGCGTGCACCGGCAGAAGGACGGCCGGTTCTACGTCGGCTTCGCCCCGCGCGTGGGACGCGTCGACGGCGCGACGCTCACGAAGATCGCCGACCTCGCGGAGGCGCACGGCTCGGGCCGGGTGCGCACCACCGTCGAGCAGAAGATGATCGTCCTCGATGTCGAGGAGGGCCGGGTCGACTCGCTCGTCGAGGGCCTGGAGGCGCTCGACCTGACCGCCCGGCCGTCCTCGTTCCGGCGCGGCACCATGGCCTGCACCGGCATCGAGTTCTGCAAGCTGGCCATCGTCGAGACCAAGCAGCGCGGCTCGCAGCTGATCGACGAACTGGAACGCCGCCTGCCGGACTTCGAAGAGCCGATCACCATCAACCTCAACGGCTGCCCGAACGCCTGCGCCCGTATCCAGGTCGCGGACATCGGTCTCAAGGGGCAGCTGGTCCTCGACGACCAGGGCGAGCAGGTCGAGGGCTACCAGGTGCACCTGGGCGGCGCGCTGGGCCTGGAGGCCGGCTTCGGCCGCAAGGTGCGCGGCCTGAAGGTCACCTCCGAGGAACTGCCGGACTACATCGAGCGCGTCCTGAAGCGGTTCCAGGCGGAGCGCGAGGACGGCGAGCGGTTCGCCACCTGGGCGGCGCGAGCCGACGAGGAGGCCCTGTCGTGAGCGAGCGGATGGCCCCGTTCTACTGCCCGTACTGCGGGGACGAGGACCTGCGGCCGAGCGAGGAGGGGCACGGCGCGTGGGAATGCGCGGCGTGCAGCCGGGCCTTTCAGCTGAAGTTCCTGGGGCTGCTGGCCCGGGGACCCAAGCGATCCGATTCCGGAGGGGCACAGATATGACGACCGTTCAGCAAGAGCGCACGGCAGAGGATCTGAAGGCGCTCGCCGAGCAGGCGGGTCGCGATCTGGAGGACGCCTCCGCGCTGGAGATCCTGGCGTGGGCGGCCGAGACGTTCGGCAAGCGCTTCTGCGTGACCGCCTCGATGGAGGACGCGGTGGTCGCCCACCTCGCCTCCCGCGCGATGCCCGGCGGCACCAAGGTCGACGTGGTGTTCCTCGACACCGGCTACCACTTCGAGGAGACCATCGGCACCCGCGACGCGGTCGAGGCCGTGATGGACGTCAACGTCATCACGCTCGCCCCGCGCCAGACGGTCGCCGAGCAGGACGCCGAGTACGGCCCGAAGCTGCACGACCGCAACCCCGACCTGTGCTGCGCGCTGCGCAAGGTGCAGCCGCTGGAGGAGGGCCTGAAGGGCTACCAGGCCTGGGCGACCGGGCTGCGCCGCGACGAGTCCCCGACCCGGGCGAACACCCCGGTGGTCGGCTGGGACGAGAAGCGGCAGAAGGTCAAGATCTCGCCGATCGCCCGCTGGACCCAGGACGACGTGGACGCCTACGTCACCGAGCACGGCGTGCTGACGAACCCGCTGCTGACGGACGGCTACGCCTCCGTCGGCTGCGCCCCCTGCACCCGCCGGGTCCTGGCGGGCGAGGACGCGCGGGCCGGCCGCTGGGCGGGCCGCAGCAAGACCGAGTGCGGGCTGCACGGATGACGGCGCCTCAGACTCAGACGACTCAGACGATTCAGGAGACTGACGTGACGACCGGAGCCACCGTCTGGCTCACGGGTCTGCCGAGCGCCGGCAAGACCACCATCGCCTACGAGCTGGCCGGCCGGCTCCGCGAACAGGGCCACCGCGTCGAGGTGCTCGACGGGGACGAGATCCGCGAGTTCATCTCGGCGGGCCTCGGCTTCAGCCGCGAGGACCGGCACACCAACGTGCAGCGCATCGGCTTCGTCGCCGAACTGCTCGCCCGCAACGGCGTGCTGGCGCTGGTCCCGGTGATCGCGCCGTACCAGGACAGCCGCGAGGCGGTGCGCAAGCGGCACCAGGCGAACGGCACCGCGTACGTGGAGATCCACGTGGCGACCCCGGTCGAGGTGTGCAGCGAGCGGGACGTGAAGGGCCTGTACGCCAAGCAGGCCGCGGGCGAGCTCGCGGGGCTCACCGGCGTCGACGACCCGTACGAGGCGCCCGAGTCGCCCGATCTGCGCATCGAGTCGCAGAACCAGACCGTGCAGGAGTCCGCGGCGTCGGTGTACGCCCTGCTCAGCGAAAGGGGACTGGCATGACGACCACCGTGGCCACGGTCTCGGAGGGCACGGACAGCCCGTACGCCCTCTCCCACCTCGACGCCCTCGAGTCCGAGGCGGTGCACATCTTCCGCGAGGTGGCGGGTGAGTTCGAGCGGCCGGTGATCCTGTTCTCCGGCGGCAAGGACTCCATCGTCATGCTGCACCTGGCGCTCAAGGCGTTCCGGCCGGCGTCGGTGCCGTTCTCGCTGCTGCACGTGGACACCGGGCACAACTTCCCCGAGGTCCTCGACTACCGCGACCGCACGGTCGCCCGGCACGGACTGCGGCTGCACGTCGCCTCCGTGCAGGACTACATCGACCGGGGTGTGCTCAAGGAGCGCCCGGACGGCACCCGCAACCCGCTGCAGACGCTGCCGCTGACCGAGAAGATCCAGGCGGAGAAGTTCGACGCCGTCTTCGGCGGCGGGCGCCGCGACGAGGAGAAGGCCCGGGCCAAGGAGCGGGTGTTCTCCCTGCGGGACGAGTTCTCCCAGTGGGACCCGCGCCGGCAGCGCCCCGAGCTGTGGAACCTGTACAACGGCCGGCACGCGCCCGGCGAGCACGTCCGCGTGTTCCCGCTGTCCAACTGGACCGAGCTGGACGTGTGGCAGTACATCGCCCGCGAGGGCATCGAACTGCCGGAGATCTACTACGCGCACGAGCGCGAGGTGTTCCAGCGCGGCGGCATGTGGCTGACCGCCGGCGAGTGGGGCGGGGCGAAGGACGGCGAGAGGGTCGAGAAGCGCGTGGTGCGCTACCGGACCGTGGGTGACATGTCCTGCACCGGCGCGGTGGACTCCGACGCCGACACGATCGAGAAGGTGATCGTGGAGATCGCCGCCTCGCGGCTGACCGAGCGCGGCGCCACCCGCGCCGACGACAAGCTGTCCGAGGCCGCGATGGAAGACCGCAAGCGCGAGGGGTACTTCTAGACATGAGCACGATCACGACCGAGGAACTCTCGGAGACCACCCTGCTGCGGTTCGCCACCGCCGGTTCGGTCGACGACGGCAAGTCCACCCTCGTGGGCCGGCTGCTGCACGACTCCAAGTCGGTCCTCACCGACCAGCTGGAGGCCGTGGAGCGGGTGTCCGCCAGCCGGGGCCAGGAGGCGCCGGACCTCGCGCTGCTGACGGACGGCCTGCGGGCCGAGCGGGAGCAGGGCATCACCATCGACGTGGCCTACCGCTACTTCGCCACGCCCCGGCGGCGGTTCATCCTCGCCGACACCCCCGGGCACGTGCAGTACACGCGGAACATGGTCACCGGTGCCTCGACGGCCGAGCTGACGGTCATCCTGGTCGACGCGCGCAACGGCGTCGTCGAGCAGACCCGCCGGCACGCCGCCATCGCCGCCCTGCTGCGCGTCCCGCACGCGGTCCTCGCGGTCAACAAGATGGACCTCGTCGGCTACGACGAGGAGGTCTTCGCCCGCATCGCCGAGGAGTTCACGGCGTACGCGACGGAGCTGGGCGTCCCCGAGGTCACCGCGATCCCGATCTCCGCACTCGTCGGCGACAACGTGGTGGAGCCTTCCGCGAACATGGACTGGTACGGCGGCCCGACCGTGCTGGAGCACCTGGAGACGGTCCCGGTCGCCCACGACCTGAGCCACTGCCACGCCCGGCTGCCCGTGCAGTACGTGATCCGGCCGCAGAGCACGGACCACCCCGACTACCGCGGCTACGCCGGTCAGATCGCGGCCGGTTCCTTCCACGTCGGCGAGGCCGTCACGGTGCTGCCGTCGGGCCGTGCCTCGCGGATCTCCGGCATCGACCTGCTGGGCGAGCCGGTCGACGTCGCCTGGACGACGCAGTCGGTGACCCTCCTGCTGGAGGACGACATCGACATCTCGCGCGGCGACCTGATCGTGCCGAGCAAGGACGCGCCCGCGACCACGCAGGACATCGAGGCGACCGTCTGCCACGTCGCCGACGCCCCGCTGACCATCGGTCACCGGGTACTGCTCAAGCACGGCACCCGCACGGTCAAGGCGCTCGTCAAGGACATCCCGTCCCGGCTCACGCTCGACGACCTGTCCCTGCACCCGCACCCGGGACGGCTCGTGGCCAACGACATCGGCCGGGTGAAGATCCGCACCGCCGAGCCGCTGCCGGTCGACTCCTACGCCGACTCCCGTCGCACCGGCTCGTTCATCCTGATCGACCCCAACGACGGCACGACGCTGACCGCGGGCATGGTCGGCGAGTCCTTCGCCGCCCCCGAGCCGGTCAAGGACGAGTCCGAGGACGACGGGTGGGACTTCTGACATGACCTCCCCCGGCTTCTACCCCATGTTCGCGAAGGAGGGCGGCCGCGTCGGCAGCGGTGCTCTCGGCAGCGGGCAGGGCGGGGTGGCGCGATGTGTGTACTGACGTACGCGCACCGCTCGCGCGCCCTCACCTCCCGCCGCCGTAGACGAAAACCTGCCGACCCCCCGGCCACGACCTGACAGACCGTGACCGCCGGGCCTCCGAGAGGACCACCTCCCGTGCCTGCTTCATCCGCTCTGCGCCGAGCGTTCGCGGTGCTGGTCACGCTGCCTCTGCTCACGCTGGCCGCGTGCGGCTACGGCTCCCAGGCCAAGGACGACGGGGCGGCGGAGATCGCCGCCGGGGCGAAGAAGATCGAGGGCCTGGACAGCGTCAAGATCGGTTACTTCGGGAACCTGACCCACGGCACCGCGCTCGTGGGTGTGCGGAAGGGTTTCCTCCAGAAGGCTCTCGGCGCCACGCGGGTGCAGCCGGCGGTCTTCAACGCCGGTCCGGCCGAGATCGAGGCACTCAACTCCGGTTCCCTCGACATCGGCTGGATCGGCCCGTCCCCCGCCATCAACGGCTACACCAAGGCGGACGGGAAGAACCTGCGGATCATCGGCGGTTCGGCGTCCGGCGGCGTGAAGCTGGTGGTGAACCCGGACAAGATCAAGTCGTTGAAGGACGTCAAGGGCAAGCGGATCGCGACCCCGCAGCTCGGCAACACCCAGGACGTGGCGTTCCTGAACTGGGTCGCGGAGCAGGGCTGGAAGGTCGACCCGCAGAGCGGCAAGGGTGACGTCACGGTCGTCCGCAGTGACAACAAGGTCACCCCGGACGCCTACAAGTCCGGCTCCGTCGACGGCGCCTGGGTGCCGGAGCCGGTCGCGTCGAAGCTGGTCGCCGAGGGCGGCAAGGTGCTCCTCGACGAGGCGTCGCTGTGGCCGGACGAGAAGTTCGTGATCACGAACATCGTCGTGCGCCAGGAGTTCCTGAAGGAGCACCCGAAGGTCGTCGAGGCGGTGCTGAAGGGCTCGGTCGAGACCAACAAGTGGATCAACGCCCACCCCGGTGAGGCGAAGGCGGCGGCCAACCAGCAGCTGGCGCGGGACGCAGGCAAGGCACTGCCCGCCGATGTGCTGGACCCGGCGTGGAAGTCGATCCGGTTCACCGACGACCCGCTGGCCTCCACCCTCGGCACCCAGGCCGGACACGCCGTAAAGGCCGGGCTGCTGGCGGAGCCGGACCTGACGGGCGTCTACGACCTCGCGCCGCTGAACAAGGTCCTCAAGGCCGAGGGCGAGCCCACGGTCGACGACGCCGGCCTCGGCGTCGGTTAAGCCCCGCATCCCGACCGTTCAAGCCCCGCATCCCGACCCGTTCCCAGGAGGTGACGACCATGGCCACGACCCTCGCCAAGGCCGCCGACGGCACCGAGACGGCCACCCACGCCGCCCGGATCGTCCATGTCTCGAAGTCGTTCCCGGGCCCCGCCGGGCAGCAGCTCGTCCTGGACGACATCACCCTCGATGTCGCCCCCGGCGAGTTCGTCACCCTGCTCGGGGCCTCGGGCTGCGGCAAGTCCACCCTGCTCAACCTGGTGGCCGGCCTGGACCGGCCCTCGGCCGGCGACATCACGACCGACGGCCGCCCCGCGCTGATGTTCCAGGAACACGCCCTGTTCCCCTGGCTGACCGCGGGCAAGAACATCGAACTCGCCCTGAAGCTCCGGGGCGTGCCGAAGGCGGAGCGCCGGGAGCGGGCCGAGGAACTGCTCGAACTCGTCCGGCTGGGGGGCGCCCACCGCAAGCGGGTACACGAACTGTCCGGCGGTATGCGCCAGCGCGTGGCGATGGCCCGCGCGCTCGCCCAGGAGAGCAAGCTCCTGCTGATGGACGAGCCGTTCGCCGCGCTGGACGCCATCACCCGCGATGTGCTGCACGACGAGCTGACCCGTATCTGGCGCGAGACGCAGCTGTCCGTCCTGTTCGTCACGCACAACGTGCGCGAGGCCGTCCGGCTCGCCCAGCGCGTGGTGCTGCTGTCCTCCCGCCCGGGCCGTATCGCCCGCGAGTGGACCGTGGACATCGAGCACCCGCGCCGCATCGAGGACACCGCCGTGGCGGAGCTGTCCGTCGAGATCACCGAACAACTGCGTGGGGAGATCCGCCGTCATGGCCAGCACTGACTCGACGACCGCCGCCAAGGACGGCAGCGATCTCGCCGGACTGGAAGCCGGCCTGGACGCGCTGGAGACGGTGCAGACCCGCCGCAAGCCGTTCCGGCAGACCTTCGTGGAGAAGATCCTGCCGCCCGTCATCGCGGTCGCCCTCGTCCTGGCGGCCTGGCAGGCCCTGGTCTCCTTCAAGATCGTCGACGACCCCACCAAGCTGCCCGCGCCGTCGGCGGTGTGGGACGTCGTCCACACCGCGTGGCTCCAGGGCGAACTGCTCGGCTACATCTGGACCAGCGTCTCGCGCGGCCTGCTCGGCTTCTGCTTCGCCCTGATCATCGGCACCCCCCTGGGCCTGCTCGTGGCCCGCGTGAAGTTCGTCCGCGCGGCCCTCGGCCCGATCCTGTCCGGCCTCCAGTCCCTGCCCTCGGTCGCCTGGGTCCCCCCGGCGGTCATCTGGCTGGGCCTGAACAACTCGATGATGTACGCGGTGATCCTGCTCGGCGCGGTCCCCTCGATCGCCAACGGCCTCGTCTCGGGCGTCGACCAGGTGTCGCCGCTGTTCCTCCGCGCGGGCCGCACCCTCGGCGCGACCGGCCTCAAGCACACCTGGCACATCGTGCTCCCGGCCGCCCTGCCCGGCTACGTCGCCGGTCTGAAGCAGGGCTGGGCGTTCTCCTGGCGCTCCCTGATGGCCGCCGAGATCATCGCCTCCTTCCCCGACCTCGGCGTCGGCCTCGGCCAGCTGCTGGAGAACGGCCGCAACGCCAGCGACATGGCCATGGTCTTCGAAGCCATCCTCCTCATCCTCATCGTCGGCATCGCCATCGACCTGCTCATCTTCAGCCCGCTGGAGCGGTGGGTGCTGCGCAGCCGCGGCCTGCTGGTGAAGTGATCCCATGATCAACAAGCCTGTTCTCCTCGTCATCGCCCACGGCAGCCGCGACCCGCGGCACGCCGCGACGGTGCACGCCCTGGTGCGCCGGGTGCGCTCCCTGCGCCCCGACGTCCGCGTGGAGACCGGCTTCCTGGACTTCAACGTGCCGTCGGTCCAGGGGGTCCTGGAGTCCCTGGCGACGCAGAGGGTCCGCGACGTCGTGGCCCTCCCCCTCCTCCTGACCCGGGCCTTCCACGCGAAGGCGGACATCCCGGCGGTCCTCGCGGAGGCTCCCCCGCAGCTCCGCATCCGCCAGGCGGAGGTCCTGGGCCCGTCCCCCCTGCTGCTGAGAGCCCTGGAGCGGCGCCTGTACGAGGCGGGCCTGTCCCCCGCCGACAAGTCCTCGACCGGGGTCGTGCTGGCCTCGGCGGGGTCCACCGACCCGGAGGCGAGCGCAGTGATCGCAGCAATCGCGCGGGAGTGGCGGCACACCGGCTGGTGCGCCGTGCGGCCTGCGTTCGCCTCCGCGTCCCTTCCCCGCACGGAGGACGCCGTACGGGAACTCCGTGGGCTCGGCTGCTCCCGGGTCGCCGTCGCCCCCTACGTCCTCGCCCCCGGCTTCCTCCCCGACCGCATCGCCCGGGGCGCGGCGGACGCGGACGTCCGGGCGGACGTCCTGGGCCCGGCGCCGGAGGTGGCGCGGGTGGTGCTGGAGCGGTACGAGGCGGCACGGATGCCGGCGCTGGCGGCCGTGAGCGCCTGACGTCCGCTCCCGTGACCTCCCGTGACCGGGCCCGTCGTCACGGCGCGGGTTCCGGCTGGAGGGCGAAGGAGTACGGGGCCCAGGGGCCGCTGACCTCCACGCGGAGGCCGGGGACGCCCGCGGCGGCGGCCAGTATGCCCGTACGGAAGTCGTCGACGCGGTGGGCGGGGACGAGATACGCGTCGTTGCCCACGTTGGTGCCGGAGGCGGAGCCCGCGAGGCTGCCGCGTTCGGGGGCGTGGGCGACGCGGTCGACGGCGAGCGTGCCGGCCGTCTCGGTGAGGCGGGCGGCTGCCTGGGCGACCCTGCGCCAGGCCTCCTCGTTCCTGCGGTGTCTGCGGCGGCGAATCGCCAGGTAGGCGCGGCCGACGCCCAGGCCCGTGACCGGGTCCCGCGTGGTCCCGGTGTCGGCTTCGGGCGGGGCGACGTCCGGGGTGGCGTAGATCTTGACACCGAGTTCGACGTGGCCGGTGAGGCGGTCCAGCAGGGAGTGGAAGTAGTAGCGGCGGGTGTCGAGGGCC
The DNA here is from genome assembly GCF_055578235.1 of Streptomyces sp. NPDC033136. Classification (NCBI taxonomy): domain Bacteria; kingdom Bacillati; phylum Actinomycetota; class Actinomycetes; order Kitasatosporales; family Streptomycetaceae; genus Streptomyces; species Streptomyces sp. NPDC033136. The sequence continues at coordinate 30,906 of NZ_JBVIPD010000019.1, read as the reverse complement.
TGCCGGGCGCTGCCCTCGTCGGGGTAGACGGTGGCCAGGCGCAGCGGGAGGACGGCCGCGCCGGAGGCGACCAGGGCCGCCACCACGGCGTGGTGGGAGCGGACCGTGGCCTCCAGCCAGTCCAGGTCGTCGAGGTGGGCCTCGAGGGGAGCGTCGCCGTAGTCGGCGGGCGGGACGTGGCCGACGGCGAAGGCGAGGGGCGGGGCGGTGGTCGCCGGGTCGACCAGGTGGATCGGCTCCCCGGCGACACCGCGCAGGTGTGCCGTCGCCGCGGTGGCCTCGGGGGTGCGGCGCAGGACCGCGTAGGCGTAGACGAGGTTCGTGTCGGTCATGGCTCCGGGCTCCTGTCGGTCGCCGTGCGATTCCGCTCGCGAGACTCCGTTCTCGTGCCGTCCGTCCGACCGTAGGTACGGGGGTGGCGGCGGTGGTGTTCACGCGCGCGTCCACCGGGTGGACCTTGCCCCTGGGGCAGGGCCGAGGGTCCCGGCATGGACGACTACCTGAAGCAGACGCCGTACAGCGATCCCGGCGGCCTCGACACGAGCCGGCTGCCCCGCGAGCCGCGCCGGCTGGCGGCGACGGTACGGGGGCTGATCATCCACCGGGGCGAAGGCGGGCTCCTCGGCTGCTCCATCCCCGAGGAGCGGCTGCACCACGACGCCGAGTCCCGCTACGTCAGGGAGATGCTGCGCCTGCTGCGGGAGCGCGGGGACACCCCGCTCACCGAACAGCGGGCGCCCGGGGGGCGGTTCGTGGGGACGTGCCGGGACTTCTCCCTTCTGCTGTGCTCGCTGCTGCGCGCCACGGGGACACCGGCACGCCTGCGCTGCGGCTTCGCCGGCTATCTCGCCGACGGCTGGTACGAGGACCACTGGGTCACGGAGTACCGGGCGCCGGACGGCCGCTGGCGGCTGGCGGACGCGCAGGTCCACTCCGGGTACGACGTGCCGTTCGACCCGATGGACGTGCCGCGGGACGCCTTCCTGGTGGCCGGTGACGCCTGGGGGGCCTGCCGGGCGGGGCGGGCGGATCCGATGGACTTCGGGCTCAGCGGCGTGCACTGGCTGAGGGGGTTGTGGTTCGTGTGGGGCAACGTGGTGCGTGATCTGGCCGCGCTGGACGGCGTCGAGCTGCTGCCCTGGGACGGCTGGGGGCCCGAGTTCCTCGGCCGGGCCCCGCTCACCGAGGACGACCTCAGGGCGGCCGACGCGGCCGCGGCGGGCGGCGGACAGCGGCTGCGCGGGAGTTCACGCCTGTCCGTACCGGCCGGGATCACCTCGTACACGCCCTACCTGGGCGACCACCAGGTCACGTTGCCGGCTCGCTGAACGGCGTCGCCTGGTGGAAGTAGAGCAGCCACCGGCCGTCCGTCCGCCGCCACAGCGAACTGCGGTGCGCGCGGCTGCCGTCGTACTCCGTGTCGTAGATGACCTGGACCAGGTCCGGGGCCAGCTGTACGCCGCGCATCCCGGAGGCGACGACGGGCCGGTCCGCCACGTCGGTGGTCGTCGCCAGGAGGGCGATCATGCCGTCCCGGTCCCAGTGCCGCCCGGAGGCGCCGAACTCGTGGAAGTCGGGGTGCAGCAGTGCCCCGGCCCGCTCGGGCGAACGGCAGGTCTGCGGGTCCAGCAGGGCCAGTTCGCCCTCGACGGCGGACTCGACGTCCCGGTTCCGCTCAGACATCCGTCATCTCCACCAGCTTGACCACGGTGTTCCAGTTGCGGGTCGTGGCGATCACGCCCTTGTTGACGCGGGGCTTCGACAGGTGCTCGGCCAGTTTGGAGCGGCCCAGGCCGTTCGGGGCGTAGAGGTACAGGGCGCGGTCACCGAGGCGGAACTCCTCGGGGAGGCAGGCGGCTTGGTCGATCTCCGCGAAGCGGTCGGGGGCGACGGGTGCGGAGAAGTAGGTGACGTGGAGTTGCCTGGGCTCCAGGTCGGCGGCCGGGAACGGGCAGGCGCCGGCAATCGCCCTGAGGTAGGCGTGGTCGCGCACGATCACGTCGACGCCGAAGCCGAAGTGCTGGTCGATGGCGTGCGCGATCTCGGCGGCCAGCGACTCCTCGTCACCGTGCCCGGAGGAGAACACCGCCTGGCCGCTCTGGAGATGCGTGCGAACGTCGTCGTGGCCGAGGCCGGTCAGGAGCGTGCGCAGATCGGCCATCGGGACCTTTCTGCTGCCGCCCACGTTGATCCCGCGCAGCAGGGCCGCGTATGTCGTCCTCATCCGCTCATCCTAGGACGGCCGTCGTGCCCCGTGGGGGCGGGCACGACGGCCGCGCGGGCAGCTGCCCGGCCCCGTAAATTACTCACCGGTCATCCCGGGGCACAACCGCCTGCTCAAGATCCACACACCCGGGGGAGCCCGGAATGTCTCCCGATAGGTGTAGGGGACCACGGCCCTCTGGGGTCCTCCCCAGTGGGGAGGGAGCTCGGTCCATGTGGATGAGTTCCGGCCCCGCCGGTTCACCGGGCAGCACGACGAGATGGCTTTACACGGCCCCTACCTTCGAGAGGAAGGGGGGCGGCAGGGGGCCGCCGTCGCATCACGAGGGGGCAAGCCCGTCATGGGGATCCAAGAAGTGCGGGTGCGGGGCCTGGCCGCCCGGGCCGGCGGCTGGAGCGCCCGGCACCGATGGGCTGCCGTCGGCATCTGGGTGCTGTTCGTCGTCCTGGCGATGGGGCTCGGTTCGGCGGCCGGCCGGGTCGACGTCAAGGACAGCGACCAGCTGAAGGGGGAGACGCACACCGCCGCTCGCATAGTCGAGGACGCCGGGATCGACGAGCCGGCCGGCGAGACCGTGCTGATCCAGGCCAGGGACGGCGATCTCAAGGCGACGGACGCCGAGTTCCGGGACGCTGTCACCGCCGTCGTCGAGGCCGTCGAGGGCACCGGCCGGGTCACCGACGTGACCTCGCCCTACGACGCGAAGACGATCTCGAAGGACGGGCGCAGCGCGCTCGTGCAGTTCGACATGCGCGGCGAGCCGGACACCGCCGGCGAGCGGGTCGAGCCGGTACTGAAGGCCGTCGAGGGCGTCCAGCAGGAGCACGAGTCGCTGCGGATCGAGGAGATCGGCGGCGCCAGCATGATGAAGACGTTCGACGACGCCTTCGGTGACGACTTCCAGAAGGCCGAGTACTCCGCGGTGCCGGTGGCCCTCGGGATCCTGCTCATCGCCTTCGGCGCGGTGGTGGCGGCGCTGCTGCCGGTGCTGCTGGCGATCACCGCGATCGTGGCGACGATGGGCCTGATGGGCATCGTCAGCCACGTGGTGCCGATGACCGACGCCGCGAACTCCGTGATGCTGCTGGTCGGTCTGGCCGTCGGTGTCGACTACTGCCTGTTCTATCTGCGCCGCGAGCGCGAGGAGCGCCAGGCCGGCCGGGACGCGAAGACCGCGCTCCGGGTGGCCGCGGCCACCAGTGGTCACGCGATCATCGTCTCGGGTGTCACGGTGTGCGTGGCGATGGCGGGAATGCTGTTCACCGGACTCGCCGAGTTCGAGGCGATGGGACTGGCCTCGCTGATGGTCGTGGCGGTCGCCATGGCCGGGTCGGTGACCGTGCTGCCCGCACTGCTGTCGCTGCTGGGTGAGGGGGTCGAGAAGGGCAAGATCCCCTTCCTGCACCCGGAGAGCAGGCTGCGGCGCCGGCGCGGGCGGGGCAACCCGGAGAGCCGGTTCTGGACGGCCGTGCTGAAGGGCGTGCTCGCGAAGCCCGTCGTCTCGGTCGTCGTGGCGGCCGGCGCACTGCTGGCGATCGCGGCGCCCGCGGTCGGCATGAAGACCCAGAACCTCACGCTGGACCAGGAGTTCGGCGACTCGCTGCCGATCGTGCAGACGTACAACCGGGTCAACGAGGCCTTCCCGGGTGGCTCCGAGCCGGCCGAGGTGGTCGTCAGGGCGGACGACATCAACGCGCCGGAGGTGCAGTCCGCGCTCGCCGACTTCCGGGAGCGGGCGATCAGTTCGGGCGCCTCGCGCGGCCCGGTGGAGATCAAGCTGCACGACACGCAGAACGTCGCCTTCGTCTACGTCCCGCTGGTCGGCGGTTCGGACCAGGACAAGGCGGGCGAGAGCCTGGACACACTGCGCGACGAGGTGCGTCCGGCCACGCTCGGCAAGGTCGACGGGGTCGAGGCGCCGATCACCGGGCAGGTGGCCGGGTCGAAGGACTTCAACGACCAGCTGACGGGCGCCGTCGTCCCGGTGTTCGCGTTCGTCGTGGTGTTCGCCTTCGCGCTGATGCTGCTGTCGTTCCGCTCGTTGACCATCGCGGCCACGTCGATCGTGCTGAACCTGCTGTCGGTGGGCGCCGCGTACGGCATCCTCGTCGCGGTCTTCCAGCACGGCTGGGGGGCGTCCCTGGTGGGTGCGGAGGGCGTCGGCGCGATCATCACCTGGCTGCCGCTGTTCCTCTTCGTGATCCTGTTCGGCCTGTCGATGGACTACCACGTGTTCGTGGTCTCCCGGATCCGGGAGGCGCGGCTGCGGGGCCTGGCGACGAAGGACGCGATCCGGCACGGCGTCGTCACCACGGCCGGGGTCGTCACCAGCGCCGCGGTCATCATGGTCGCCGTGTTCGCGATCTTCGGGACGCTGTCCATGCAGTCGATGAAGCAGATGGGCGTCGGCCTCGCGGCCGCGGTCCTCATCGACGCGACGATCATCCGGGGCGTGCTGCTGCCGGCGGTGATGGCGCTGCTCGGTGAGCGCAACTGGTACCTGCCGAAGTGGCTGAACCGGCTGCCGGACCTCACGCACGACGAGACGCCGCAGGCGCCCGCCGACCCGGCGGCCCGGGACGACGAGGGCGAGCCCCTCAAGGTCTGACGGCCGCGGTGCGGTGAAGGGCCCGTTGGTTCACGGGGAAACCAACGGGCCCTTCCCTGCTTCCCTCAGGTCAGCCGGCGTACGAGGCCGCGCGCCGCCCTCCCGGGCCGTCTCCGCCTGGGTCTCCTTCAGGCGGCGGGCGGCCTCCGGGGCGTCGACCAGGCGAGACACGGCATCTCGTGCAATCTCCTGCTCTTCTACGAGGTCAGCACCTCGTGCAGCCGCAGCCACCGCCCTGGCGCCACCTCGCCCACCAGCGCGCCCGGGTCCAGGCGCGCCGCCCGGAACGCGGCGTCCACCCGCCGCCTCGGGTGGGCCCTGCGCAGCGAGGCGTGCAGCGAGCCGCCCACTCCGGAGAAGCCCAGCTCGACCAGGCTCCGCCAGCCCCGGTACGCGGCGGCGTCGAGCAGCGGGGTCGCGCGCCGCTCCACGCGCAGCACCCCGGCGTCCACGCGCGGCACGGGCCGGAAGCTGCGCCGGCCGACCCGGCCGAGCAGCCGCCACTCGTAGCGGGGCCAGCTGCGGACCGTCAGCAGCGTCCAGCTGCCGTAGTCCCCGGTGCGTTTGCGGGCGTACTCGAGCTGGGTGAGCAGGGTGGCGTCGGTGAGGGCGGGGGCGCGCAGACACCAGTCGACGACGGCCGCGGTCCGGGAGAACGGCACGTTCCCGGCGACCGAGAAGGCCGTACGCGGCGGACGCGCGGCCAGGAAGTCCCCGCCGACGACGCGCACGTGCGGGGTGCCGGAGAACCGGGCGCGCAGCACGGGCACCAGCCGCGGGTCGATCTCGTACGCGCGCAGCTCCCGGCAGCGCGGGGCCAGCGGGGCGGTCAGCGCGCCTTCGCCCGCGCCGACTTCGAGCAGCAGCGGTACGGGGTGGGCCGGCGGGACGGCGAGCCGGGCGAAGTGCTCGGCGGCGGCGCGGTCGGTGAGGAAGTTCTGCGAGAGTGCGCGGGAAAGCGTGGTGGGGCGGGCCATGGCCTGCGGTCCTTGTCTTCCGGAAGGTGAGATAGGGCAGACGAGGGCCCTGACCGGAAGACAGGTGGGAGTGCGGGAGGCGGTACGCCGGGCTCAGCGGGCGTGGCTCCCCGGGCCGGTCAGGGCTCCGGGGCGGCGGCGCGTCCTGGCGGCGTGCGCGCAGCCCCGGCCGTGACCGGAGATGTAGATCGCGTTGATACCCACGAGCTGCACGCTAGGCGGTGCCAGCGGTAAGGCACAACGAGTTTTCCGCGCCCTCCGCCGTGTGCGGAGGGGACGCCTGCCGCCCACCGCGGACTACGCTCTGGAACGGATCGCGGACGGCGATCAGTTGGTCATGTCGCACCACAGTCCACCGGCGACAACGTCGGCCGGCCAACGGCAGACGCCGGGCCGCCGCTGACACACCGAAGGGAGCAGCAGATGCTGGGAGTGTCGAATCTTTCCACCTACGCCCTGGGGACACTGCTGATCATTCTGCTGCCGGGGCCCAGTTCCCTCTACACGCTGTCCGTGGCGGCACGGCGGGGCGTGCGAACCGGGTACCGGGCCGCGGCCGGCGTGTTCATCGGCGAGGGCCTGCTGATGCTGCTCACCGCCGCGGGACTCTCTTCGCTGCTGCGCGCCAACGAGCTCGTCTTCTCCGTCATCAAGTACGCGGGGGCCGGCTATCTGGCCTGGATCGCCTTCGGGATGATCCGCTCGGCCCTGGAGATGTGGCGCACCCGCACGGTGGAGGCACCGGCCGCGGACTCCGGGAGCACTCGGGACGACGAGCGGCCGTTCCGCCGGTCGCTGCTGATCACCCTGCTCAACCCGAAGGCGATCCTGTTCTTCATCTCCTTCTTCGTGCAGTTCGTCGACCCGTCGTATCCGTACCCGGCGCTGTCCTTCGGACTGCTCGCGCTGATCTACCAGGTGATCAGTGTCGGTTACGTGACCCTGCTGATCCTCGGCGGCACCTACCTCTCGGCGCAGTTCCGCCGTCGGCGGCGTCTGTCGGCCGGGCTGACCAGCGGGGCCGGTGCGCTCTTCCTCGGATTCGCCGCGAAGCTCGCCACCGCCGGCCCCTGACGCACCGGGGCGCCCATGCGGTCTGCCTCGTCAAGGCGCCGTGCAAGCCCTCCCGAGCTGTGCCGATGCGACACTGACCGGTGGATGGCCGGAACCCGGCGGTCGAAGGGCGGACGACGGAGGAGGACGATGGACGAGGCACGGGCCCGGGACGTACTGGCCGAGGCCGGGGTGCTGCCCGGCGCGGCCCGGGATGCTCTGCTGCTCGCCCTCGGGGAGAACGCGGTGTTCGCCGCCGGTGACCTGGTCGTCAAGGTCGGCCGTGACGCCGAACTCCTCGACCGGGCGCGCCGCGAACTGGACGTGGCGGTGTGGCTCGCGGAGGAGGGTGTGCCGGCGGTGCGGGCGGCGGAGCCGAAGGCGCTGCTGGTCGACGGGCATCCGGTGACGGTGTGGCATCGGCTGCCGGATGCCGTGCGGCCCGCCGAGCCGCGGGATGTGGCCGAACTGCTGCGGGTGGTGCATGCCACGGCTCGGCCTCCCTTCGCGCTTCCGGGCCGTGATCTGCTGGGCGGAGTGGAGCGGTGGCTGCGGCTCGCGGGGGATGCGATCGATCCTGCGGACGCGACGTACCTGCGTCAGCGGCGGGACGCCTTCGCCGCGGAGGTCGCCGCTGTGACGCCGCGGCTGCCACCGGGTCCGATCCACGGGGACGCGCTGCCGCGGAACGTGCATGTCGGGCCCGAGGGGCCGGTGCTCGTGGATCTGGAGACGGTGTCCTCGGATCTGCGGGAGCACGATCTGGTGGTGATGGCGCTGGCCCACGACCGGTACGGGGTGCCGGACGAGGCGTACGAGTCCTTCGCGGAGACCTACGGCTGGGACGTACGCGTGTGGGAGGGGTGCTCTGTGTTGCGCGGGGCCCGCGAGACGGCCAGTTGTGCCTGGGTTGCTCAGCATGCGCCGAGCAACCCGAAGGCGCTGGCCGAATTCGAGCGCCGGGTGAGGTCGTTGAGGGCCGGGGACGAGACCGTGCGGTGGTATCCGTTCTGACGGCCCGAAGGCCGTCTCAGACCGGTTCGTCCGCCAACTCCCGCAGGGGCCACGCCCCGTCGACCAGTGCCGTCGCGTCGCCCTTGCTGCGCAGGAAGTTCTGAAAGTCCGCCGCCCACCGCGCGTACCACTCGATCTGGCGGTGGTGCAGGGCCGCCGGACCCAGGGTCGCGATCTTGGGGTGGCGGTCGGCTATCGCGCAGGCCAGCCGGGCCGCCGCCAGGGCGTCGGACAGGGCGTCGTGGGCGGTGTCGAGGACGACGCCGTACTCGGCGCAGACCGCTTCGAGGTTGCGCTTGCCGCGGCGGTAGCGGTCCACCCAGCGGTCGATGGTGTAGGGGTCGATGACCGGGCCCGGGTCGACGCCGCCGAGGCGGTCGCGCAGGGACGGCAGGCCGTAACGCCGCAACTCGGCGGCAAGCAGGGTCAGGTCGAAGGTCGCGTTGTAGGCGACGACCGGTACGCCCGTCTTCCAGTACGAGGTGAGGACGTCGGCGAGCGCGTCCGCCACCTGGTCGGCCGGACGGCCCTCGGCCGCCGCCCGCTCGCTGCTGATGCCGTGCACCGCCACCGCGTCCTCGGGGATCGGCACACCCGGGTCGGCCAGCCACTCCCGGCGACCTGCCGGCTCCCCGGCCCTGACCTCGATCACGGCCCCCGTGACGATGCGTGCCTGGCGCGGATCCGTGCCCGTCGTCTCCAGGTCGAAGCCGATCAGCAGCTCCCGGTGCCAACCCATGGGCGGCCCCCCTTCTCATGGTGCGTTCCCCCAGTGGTCTCCACCTTCCCACGCACCACTGACAATCAGAGGATCGCGTTCCGCTTGGCCCCGACGGCAGCGGGAGAACCACCCCGTACCGGGGCACAGTTCACGACACCGGCCGCGAATCCGCCCACATCACCTCGAACTCCTCGCGATACGTGGGAAAGAGTCCGCTTTCGTCGACCTCGCCCGACTTGACCACCTTGCCGCCGTTGCGCAGCACGAACACCGGCGCCTCCATGCCCCGCGTCCGGCGCAGGTAGTTCTGCACGACCGCGATGCCGTCCGCACCGTCGCCGTCGACCAGATAGGCCGTGAAGCGGGGCGTCTCGTCGAAGACCTGGATCTCGAAGGCGCCCGGGTCGCGCAGCCGGGCGCGCACCCGGCGCATGTGCAGGATGTTCATCTCGACGGCCCGGCTGAGCTCGCCGCGCTTGATGCCCAGTTCGCGCTCGCGCCGCTTGACCGCGCTGGAGGCGGGGTTCAGGAACAGGAGCCTGACCCGGCAGCCGGACTCGGCCAGCCGTACCAGGCGCCGGCCGGAGAAGTTCTGCACGAGCAGGTTGAGGCCGATGCCGATGGCGTCGAGGCGGCGGGCGCCGCCGAAGATGTCCTCGGCCGGGAACTGCCGCATCAGCCGCACCCGGTCCGGGTGGACGGCGACCACGTCGGCGTACCGGTCGCCGACGAGGTCCTCCACCGCGTCGATGGGCAGCCGGCGCGCGGACGGCACGTCGCCGCCCGCGCCGAGCATCTCCAGCAGCCGGGCCGAGGCGCGCTCGGCCTGGTTCAGGACGGCCTCGGACAGGGCGCGGTTGCGGGAGACGACGTTCCGGGTGACCTCCAGCTCGTCCAGGGCGAGCTCGACGTCCCGGCGGTCGTCGAAGTAGGGCTCGAAGCAGGGCCAGTGCTGCACCATCAGCTCGCGCAGCTGCGGCAGGGTGAGGAAGGACAGCACGTTGTCGTCGGCCGGGTCGAGCAGATAGCCCTTGCGGCGGCTGACCTCGCGGACCGCGACCGCGCGCTGCACCCACTCCTGGCCGGCCGGTCCGGCGGCGGCCACCACCCAGTCGTCGCCGTGGACGGGTTCGTAGACGGGGCGCAGCACGGCGGCGACGACCGCGCGCAGCCGCTGTTCGACGAGGTTCAGCCAGATGTAGGCGCGGCCGGCCCGCTGGGCGCGGGTGCGCACCTCGCGCCAGGCGTCGGCGTTCCAGTCCAGTTCCGGGCCGATCGCGCCCGCCGCGTCCATCGGCCGCGCCAGGGACACGGCACCGGTCGGGACGTCTGCGGAGTTCCCCTTGTGACCCTCGTCACCAGGGGGCAGCTCCAGCCCTCCCGAGCCCACCCGCGCACCGCCTTCCGCTCCCCCGAGCACTCCCCTTGTCAACGATCAAGGAAGGGTACTCCGGGAGCGGTCAGCGGTGCAGCCGGATGGGCAGCATCATTCTCAACGGCGCGGCTGCCAGTGTCCGTTCTGCCAGCCGAGCTCGGCCGGGGTGAGCGGATTCATGGCGGTGACGTCGCGCGGGGCGATGGAGAAGCCCTGCCAGTGGACGGGCATGGGCTGCTGGTCCTCGTCCCGGGCTATGTGGTGGAAGCCGATGTTCATCCAGACCACGGGGTGCTTGAGGGCCTGTCCGTTCACCCACTTGTCGACGGAGGTACCGGCTCCGCGCCCGCAGTTGCCGGGGTTGTGGCTGGCGAACATCTCGCACTTGTTGTACTGGGTGACGTACAGGTCGTGCTTGGTGTAGCTGCGGCCCGGGTACTTGGTCGTGGGGCCCGGGACGATCTCGTAGGAGCGCGCGTGTCCGTCCTTGTTCTTGCCGGCCGCGCTGACCACGCGCCACCAGCGGTAGTCCTTGCTGTTCCCGGCGAGTTCCCTGGTGATCTTGGTGCGGGTCGTCTTCGTGGTGGGGGCCCGCTGTCCCCTGGTGGGCGCGGTGACGGTGGAGTCGTACTGCTCGACGGTGTTCTTCGTGGAGCCGTCGAGCGCGAAGTCGAGCCGCCAGAAGGCGTTGTGGCTGTGGCTGGTGGCCTTGGCGCTCGCGCCCTTGCCGATGGGCCAGCCGCGGCCGTCGCCGGCGTCGTAGTCGTCCCAGGAGAGGCTGCCGGTGGCGCCGACGTTCATGGTGATCGCGCCATCGTCCTGGAAGCGCCACTCGGTCATGTACTCGTACCAGCCGACCTGGTTCACCGTGTAGACGAGGAGGTCCTTGCCCTCGGCCTGGTAGACCTTGTTCGCGGTGTCGCCCTGCATGCGGTAGGCGTGACCGCGGGAGCGGGTGGTGGTGCACAGGCCCTTGACGTTCGGGTCCTCGTTCCAGGAGTCGGGGACCTTGACCGTCTTGATGGTGCCGCCGGGGCACTCGCCGGGTGCCAGGTTCATCAGTCCCTGGGCGAAGTCGAAGCCGGTCAGGTCGTCGTACTCGATGTTGCCGTCGTCGTAGGGGACGTGGATCTGGCCGAGCCGGGCGCTGTTGAGGACCTTGATCGGTTTGGGTTCGCCCTTGCGCTGGTACGAGATCTTCTCCAGGACGAGGCCGGCCTTGTTGTGGTAGCGCCAGCACATCCGCCAGGTCGTGCCGGTGGAGAGCTTCCGCTCGATGCGGTAGGCGGCGCTGCAGTCGGCGGCCGGCGCCGCGGGGGCGGCCTTCGGCTGGGCCGTGGCCGGTCCCGCGCCGGCCGTGGCGCCGGCGGCCAGCGCCGCCACGGTCAGGCCCACGGCCGCACGGGTGCGGGCCTTGCTGTTTCTGTTCACGCGCATGACGAGGTGACTCCCTGACAAGGAGGAGCGAGGTGGACGGGTGAGCGCAAGAGGCGGGTCAGTCGTCGAGCCGGGCGACCTTGCGGGCGCTCAGGTCGATCACCAGCGACCGGGCGTCGACCCACGGACCGTTCTTGATCTTCGGGAACAGCCGGACGCAGCGGTGCTCGCCGCACCGGTCGAGCACGGCGGGCTGGGCGCCCGGCGCGGCCCGGTAGACGGCGCCGCTGAGCTGCAGCTGGTCCGGGGAGGTGAGCTTCCCGGACGTGGCGTCCTGGTAGTCGGCCTTCAGGTCCGCGCCCAGCGGGTCGGCGATGAGGAGCCTGGCCGCCTCGGCCTTCTCGGCGCGGCTGAGGGGTGGCTGAACGCCGCGCTGGGTGCCGGTCCGCACCACCGTGCCGGTGCCGAGGTCGACGGTCCTGGTGACCAGGGTGTCGTTGCGGTAGTCGTAGAACGTGACGTCGGCGCGCCGGGGCGCGTCCGGGTCGCCGACCTCGTCGGACTCCGGTTCGGCGAGGTCGACACCGAGGCGCTGCGGGCCCCGGTCCCCGTCGACGCTCTCGCCGCTTTGGAACAGCTGCCGGCTGAGGGCGATCTTCTCGACCCGCTCCAGCTCGTCGTCGGTGAGCGGATCGCGGCCCTCGCCCTTGTCCTGCTCGGCCGGCGCCTCCTCGACGACTCCCGGTGCCACGGCCCGGCCCGCACCGCTCTCCTGGCGGACGGACTGTCCCGCCCCGGCCCCGGCCACCGTGTCGTCCGCCCCGGCCGCGCCCGGCAGGGTGATCCCGATCATCACGGCGGTCCCGGCCACCGCGATGGCCGTACCGGCCACCACCTTGCCCAGGTGGCGGTGCACTATGTTGCGCACGTCTTCCCCCCACTCCCCCACAGCCCCGGGAGTATGTGATTGCCCCATGGGTTTCGCATACCGCGTATGCACTGGTCACTCGGTAAGAGGGAGATAAGTCATAGGAGGTTCCCTCACTTTCGGGGAGACTCGGGACCAAGGCGTCCCCACCGGCGCCGCACACCTGAAAGAGTCGTATCCATGCAGGTCTGGCCTGGAGAGGCGTATCCACTCGGTGCCACGTACGACGGCGCCGGTACCAACTTCGCGGTGTTCTCGGAGGCCGCGGACCGAGTAGAGCTGTGTCTGCTGCACGACGACGGCTCGGAGACGGCGATCGAGCTCCGGGAGAGCGACGCCTTCGTGCGGCACGCGTATGTGCCGGGCATCATGCCGGGGCAGCGGTACGGGTTCCGGGTGCACGGCCCGTACGCCCCGGAGCGCGGGCTGCGCTGCAACTCCGCGAAGCTGCTGCTCGACCCGTACGCGCGTGCGATCAGCGGTTCCGTCCGCTGGGGCGAGGAGGTCTACGGCTACCACTTCGACGATCCCGGCCGGCGCAACGATCTCGACTCGGCGCCGCAGACGATGACGTCGGTCGTGGTCAACCCCTACTTCGACTGGGGCGACGACCGGCGCCCGCGCACCGAGTACCACCACACGGTGATCTACGAGGCCCACGTCAAGGGCCTCACCATGCGCCACCCGGGACTCCCGGAGGAGCTGCGCGGCACCTACGCGGCACTCGCGCACCCGGCGATCATCGAGCACCTCACCGAGCTCGGGGTCACCGCCCTGGAGCTGATGCCCGTCCACCAGTTCGTGAACGACCACCGCCTGGTCGACATGGGCCTGAACAACTACTGGGGCTACAACACGATCGGTTTCTTCGCCCCGCACAACGCCTACGCGTCCTGGGGCGACCGGGGCCAGCAGGTGCTGGAGTTCAAGTCGGCGGTCAAGGCGCTGCACGAGGCCGGGATCGAGGTGATCCTCGACGTGGTCTACAACCACACCGCCGAGGGCAACCACCTGGGCCCGACACTGTCCTTCAAGGGCCTGGACAACCCGCGCTATTACCGGCTGACGGACGACCCCCGCTACTACATGGACACGACAGGGACCGGGAACTCCCTGCTCATGCGGTCCCCGCACGTGCTCCAGCTGATCATGGACTCGCTGCGGTACTGGGTCACGGACATGCACGTCGACGGATTCCGCTTCGACCTGGCGGCGACGCTGGCCCGGCAGTTCCACGAGGTGGACCGGCTGTCGTCGTTCTTCGACCTGGTCCAGCAGGACCCGGTGGTCTCCCAGGTGAAGCTGATCGCCGAGCCGTGGGACGTGGGCGAGGGCGGCTACCAGGTGGGCAACTTCCCGCCGCTGTGGACCGAGTGGAACGGCAAGTACCGGGACACCGTGCGGGACCTGTGGCGGGGCGAGCAGCGCACGCTCGCGGAGTTCGCCTCGCGGCTGACCGGCTCGTCCGACCTGTACCAGGACGACGGACGCCGCCCGCTGGCCTCCATCAACTTCGTGACCTGCCACGACGGCTTCACGCTGCACGATCTCGTGTCGTACAACGACAAGCGCAACGAAGCCAACGGCGAGGGCAACCGGGACGGCGAGAGCCACAACCGGTCCTGGAACTGCGGCGCCGAGGGCGAGACCGACGACCCGGACGTGCTGCGGCTGCGGGCCCGGCAGATGCGGAACTTCATCGCGACGCTGATGCTGTCCCAGGGCGTGCCCATGATCAGCCACGGCGACGAGTTCGCCCGGACCCAGGGCGGCAACAACAACGCCTACTGCCAGGACAACGAGCTGGCCTGGGTGGAGTGGCCCGAGGAAACAGAGGACGCCGAGGGGGGTCCGAGCAGGGACCTGCTGGCCTTCACGCGCGCGATGGTGTGGCTGCGCCGGGACCACCCGGTGCTCCGCCGTCGGCGCTTCTTCCACGGACGGCCCGTAGAGGGCACCCACGACGACCTGTCCGACATCGCCTGGTTCACCCCGGAAGGACGGGAGATGACCCAGCGGGACTGGGACTCGGCCCAGGCGTCGGCGCTGACGGTGTTCCTCAACGGCAACGCCATCTCGGAGCCGGGCCCGCGCGGGGAACGCATCACCGACGACTCGTTCCTGCTCATGTTCAACGCCTCGCCGAAGCCGCTGGAATTCGTGGTTCCGGTCGATCACGGGCGGCAGTGGCAGGTCGTGGTCGACACCGCCCGCGGGGACGGGGTGCCGCCGGGCACCGGCCCGAAGGTGCAGGCCGGGGACCGGCTGACCCTCACGGACCGGAGCCTGACGGTCCTCCAGCGGCCCGTGTAGCCGCCCGGCGGCCCGCAGGGCCGTGCCGTCGTCGGCCGTCGCCGTGCCGTCGCCGCGTCGTCCGGACAGAGCCACCCGTCCGGGCGACGCGCGGCGCACCCGGAGGCGGCGAGGGCACGAACCGCGGCGGGGCGGGTACGTACGTTTCCATGACACCTGAGCGACCTGACCCGGTGGTGCCCACGGCCACGTACCGGCTGCAGCTGCAGCCAGAGTTCCCGTTCGGAGCAGCCGCGGCCGCCGTGCCGTACCTGGCCTCGCTCGGCGTCTCGCACCTGCACCTGTCCCCCGTCCTGGAGGCGGTGCCGGGCTCGGCGCACGGCTACGACGTCGTCGACCACGCACGCGTGCGCGAGGAGCTGGGCGGCGAGGCGGGGCTGCGGGCGCTGGCGGGCACCGCGCGCGAGCACGGGCTCGGCCTGGTGGTGGACATCGTCCCGAACCACATGGCCATGTCCCCTCGGCACAACCGCGCCCTGTGGGAGGTGCTTCGCGAGGGCCCGAAGTCGCCGTACGCGCGCTGGTTCGACATCGACTGGGAGGCGCAGGACGGTCAGGTGCTGCTGCCGTTGCTCGGCGGGCCGCTGGCCGAGGTCCTCGGGGAGCTGCGCGTCGACGGGGACGTGCTGCGCTACTACGACCACGTCCTCCCGCTGCGCGAGGGCACCGAGGACCTGCCGCTGCCGCATCTGCTGGACGCGCAGTGGTACCGCCCGGTGTGGTGGCGGCTGGCCCGGACCGAGCTCAACTACCGGCGGTTCTTCAGCATTTCGGAGCTCATCGGGGTGCGGGTGGAGGACCCGGAGGTGTTCGAGGCCACCCACGACAAGATCCTCCAGCTGCTCCACGACGGCGTGATCGACGGGCTGCGCGTCGACCATCCCGACGGGCTGGCCGACCCCGACGCCTACCTCACGCGGCTGCACGAGGCGACGGGCGGCCGCTGGACGGTCGTGGAGAAGATCCTGGCCGACGGGGAGCACCTGCCGGCCTCCTGGCCCGTCGCGGGCACCACCGGCTACGACGCCCTGCGGCACGTGGACGGGCTCTTCACGGACCCGGCCGGGTTCGGGGACCTCCTGGGGCGCTACCGGCGCTTCGCGGCCCCGCAGACGGACCGGGGCGGCCAGTGGGAGGCGACGGTGCGGCGGGCGGCGTACAAGGTCCTCACGCACGAGCTGGCGACCGAGACCGACCGGCTGACGCGGGTGACGACCCGGCTGTGCGCGACCTCGCCGGAGCCGGCGCTGCGCGACCGCGCGCCCTGGGCGCTGCGCACCGCGCTCCAGGAGCTGCTGGTGCGGATGGAGGTCTACCGCCCCTACGAGTCCGCCGACGCCGCGGCCGTGGTCACCGAGGAGGCCGCGGCCGAGGCCCGGCACGCCTTCGCCGTGCCCGAGGAGGCCGGCGCGGTGGACGTCGTACGGGACCTCGTGCTGGGACGTTACGGCGACGGGCCCGCGCACGTGGAGTTCCGGACGCGGTTCGCCCAGACCGCGTCGGCGCTGCGGGCGAAGTCCGTGGAGGACACGGCGTTCTACCGGTACGTGCCGCTGCTGTCGGCGACCGAGGTGGGCGGGAACCCGGGGAGTCCCGCCATGTCGCCGGAGGAGTTCCACGCGTACTGCGCGCGCGTGCAGCGCGACTGGCCGGCGACCGGGACGGTGGTCTCGACGCACGACACCAAGCGCAGTGCCGATGTCCGGGCGGCGCTGCACGTGCTCACCGAGTGCCCCGGCCGGTGGGCGGACGTCCTGGCCGAGGTGACCCGCACCGGCGAGGGCGTGCCCGACGCGCAACTGGCGTGGGCGGCCTGGCAGACGGTGTTCGGGCTCGGCCCGGTGTCCGGGTCCGGGGAGCGGGTGCGGGGCGCTCTGCTGAAGCACGTGCGCGAGGCGGGCCTGTACACGAGCTGGACCGAGCAGGAGCCGCCGTACGAGGAGGCGGTGGAGCGGTTCGTGGCGGCCGGGCCGTGCGGGACACCGGGTGAGCGGGTCGCCGCGTTCCGGGAGTCGCTCGCGCCTCACATCCGGGCCAACGTGCTGGGCACCGCCCTGGTCCAGCTGACGATGCCGGGGGTGCCGGACGTCTACCAGGGCACGGAGGCCGAGGCCCGGGCCCTGGTCGACCCCGACAACCGGCGGGCGGTCAGCTTCCCGCCCGAGGAGACCGGCGGCACGTCCGGGGAGAAGGCGGCGGTGACGCGTGCGGCGCTCGCGCTGCGGGCCCGCCGCCCCGACGCCTTCGGCGACACGGCGACGTACCTGCCGTTGCCGGCCCAGGGACCCGCGGCACACCACTGCCTGGCGTTCGTCCGCTCCGGCGAGACGCTGACGGCCGTGACCCGCCTGTCGCTCCGGCTCGCCGAGGCGGGCGGCTGGCAGGACACGGGGCTGAGGCTGCCGCCGGGCCGCTGGGCGGACGTCCTGGAGCCGGGACGCGAGTTCACGGGGCACGCACGCGTGGCGGAGCTGTTCGCGGGGCTGCCGGTGGCGCTGCTGGAGAAGGTGGGCGACTGAGCTCAGGCGACCACGGGGGCGTCCTGCGGGCAGTCCTCGTACACCGCCGGGGGTGCGGCCGGGACCGGGGTCCGGTGCGGACAGGCCGTTCGCAGCAGGTCGCGAACGCCTGTGCCGCACCGATGGGCGGAACGCGCGAGACGACCGTCAGCGTGCGTCTCCAGGCCGGGTCGGGGGTGAGGACGGCGCAGACGCCCACCCCGGCGGCGGCCGTCCGGACCGCCGTGGAGCTGTGCTCGACGGCCCGGACGTGGCCGCCGCCGGCCTCGCCACGGACGAGCCGCCTCCCGGTTCCGGCCTCCCGGAACCGGCTGCTCCGGGCACCGCAGCCGCTCCCCGGCGGTTCATGCTTCCGGGCGCCCCGCGGAGCCTCCCCCAGCGCGCCCTTGACACCGCACCATGGCCATGGGGTACTGCGAGGGCGAACTCGGGGGGATGTGACGGGGATGAGTGCCCTGCCGGAGCTGCGCTACCCGACGGTGACCGAACTGGTCTCGGCTGCCCGGGCGTTGACCACTCACCGCCCTGGCGTCTGCACCCTGCGGCAGGTGGGTGCCTCACGCGCGGGCAGACCCCTGCACCTGCTGTCCGTGGGCCGTGCCCGCCGCGCCGTGCTGGTGGTCGCCGGCGCCCACGCCAACGAGCCGACCGGCTCCTGCACCCTGCTCGCGGTCGCCCGCCGGGTGCTGGAGCAGCGGGAGC
Organism: Streptomyces sp. NPDC033136; assembly: GCF_055578235.1. NCBI lineage: Bacteria > Bacillati > Actinomycetota > Actinomycetes > Kitasatosporales > Streptomycetaceae > Streptomyces > Streptomyces sp. NPDC033136. Next base: position 13,095 of record NZ_JBVIPD010000019.1, on the reverse strand, counting down.
TGCGTGACGGCATCTCCTGGCACTTCCTGCTGTGCGCGGACCCCGACGGGGCGAGCTTGCATGTCACACCTGCGCCGCGCAGCCTCTACGACTACCACCTCGGCTTCTTCCGTCCCGCGGGCCCGGAGCAGCCGGAGTGGGCCCCGTCCGTGCTGCCGCCGGACCGGCTGCCGCCCGAGACCCGGGCCCTGACCGGCGTCATCGACGAGCTGCGCCCCTACCTCCAGGTGACCCTGCACGGCACGGACCTGGGCGGCAGCTGGGTGCAGCTGACGAAGGACATACCGGGTCTGGCCGAGCCGTTCGCCAAGTCCGCGGCCGAGCTGCACATCCCGGTGGAGACCGGCGCCTCGGACGCCGCGGGCTGGCCCGCGTCCGGCCCCGGAGTGCATGTGATGCCCGCGCCGGGCATCGGACCGGCGTACCCGAGCCTGCCGGACGACGCCCGGCGCAGCACCTGGTTCCACGCCCACCGGTACGGCGGGCTGACCGCGGTGGTCGAGGTGCCGATGTGGGCGAGCGACCTGGTGGACGACCCGGCTCCGCATCCGGCTCCGGGGGCGGCGATCGGGCGGCTGGCGCGCCGGCTGCAGCGCGACGCGCTGGAGGTGACGCGCGTGCTCGACGCCGCGCTGCCCCGGCTCGCGGGTCTGGACGGGCCGTTGCTGCGGGCTGCCCGGTGGGGGCTGGAACTGGTGCCGGGGCTGGCCGCGGACCTGGTCCAGACACCGCCCGCCGACCGGACCCGGGCGTACGTGGGCAGCGTGGACGCGTTCGCGCGCCGGGTTCCTCTGCGGGCGGCGGCCATGCTGCTGCGGGTGCTGCGCGGGACCGACGAGCAGGCGGCGAAGCGGCTCGAAGAGCTCGTCGCGACCTGGAGCGGCGCTTTCGCGGAACGCTTCCGCGCCCGATGGGTGCCGCTGGAGAACCAGGTCGAGCACCAGTCCCGCACGGTGGTGGCGGCGGCGCTGCACGCGCGCGAGGAGACGCGGTAGCGGCGCCGCCCCGGCTGTAATGCTGTTGGCGAATGCCGCGCGGCGGGAGCCAGATGTCCGCACGGTCCCAGCGGCATGCCGCGTGCACCGCGTGCCGCTGGGACTCTCCCATCACTTGTCGGCCGTCCGCCGAATGCGCCAACAGCAACGGCTGTCAGGGCACGGCCGCCCCGGCGTCCCGCTCCGGTTCGCCCGAGGGGGTGTGCGGGCGGGTGTGCCGCAGGGCCAGTTCGAACGCGGAGAGGACCACGCGCGCCTGGTACGCCGCCTGCCAGGCCACCGGGACCCAGCGCGCCCCGCAGCCGTCGCGGTAGTCGGCGCACCACGCGTCGATCAGCCGGTCCAGCTCCGGCAGCGCCCCGGCCGGGTCGCTGCCGGAGGCCCGCACGAGCTGGTGCAGCAGCCCCGCGGTGCGCAGCGCCAGCCGGCGCCCGGAGATACGCAGGGCGGCCAGGTGGGCGGTGCTCAGGGGCGGGAGGGGGTGCGCCGCGCTGCCGCCGGTGTCGGGGGTGTCAGGGTCCCAGGCGTCGGCGAGGCCGGGGCAGACCAGTAAATAGTCGTCGACCGGGGCGAGCAGACGCGCCGCCTCGGGCACTCCGGCGAGGTGCGGCCGGAGCCGGGCCAGCAGGTGCCGCAAGAGGTCCGTGTCGTGGCGCAGGGTGCTGCTGACGGCCCGGAGCACCGCGTCGCGGTCGGCGGGCGGGGAGCCGTCCGCCACGGCCGCCACGCCCCACATGGGCGCCTCGACGACCGCGGTGACGGTGCCGTGCCGGTAGGGGTGGAACCACGTCGACTCGACGGCGGCCTCGGTGATGGCGGCGGCCAGGTCGGCCCGGCGCGGCGGCGGGATCCGGTAGACGGCGGGCCCGAGGCCGGGCCAGTACAGGGCGTCGTAGGCGCCGAGTTCGCGGGGGATGCCGAGCCGGGCGGCGATGCGGGCGAGGCGCGGGGCGAGGCCGGGCAGGTCGTGGGTGAGTTCGACGAAGCCGCCCCCGACGTCGACGCCGTGCAGGGAGCACTGCAGGAAGGGCCGCAGTTCGTCCTGGAGGCCGAGCAGGGCGCGGGTCTCCGGCAGGGCGGCGCGGGCCGCGCCGTCGGGCAGCCACTCGGGCTGTTCCAGGAAGCCGGGCCGGAAGAAGTTCCGGAAGTACTGGCCGAGGGTGTAGGGGCCGGTCAGCCAGCCCTCGTTGCGGCGCGAACCGTCCGGGTCGAGGCACAGCAGCAGGTTCCACGTGGCGTCGGCGCCCTCGGTGAGCCGCGGGTCGGCCAGGACCCGCTCGGCCAGGCGCAGCACGGTGGCGCCGCCCACGGGTTCGTTGGCGTGGGGGCCGGCGACGACGAGGGCCTGGCGGCTGCCGTGGCCGGCGGAGAGCAGCCACAGGGGCGTGCCCGCGCGGGACGTGCCGGCCCGGCGCAGCCGGGCGTCACGGGGGTGGCGGGCGACGAGGGCGGCGGCCCGGGCGCCCAGTTCGTCGACGGTCGGGTAACGCGGGAGGGGCGACAGGGCACACCTCCCCCGTGCGATGCCGTCGGTTCACCAGGTGTAGATGGCGTACGCACAGTCAGTCACGAGTTCAGGGGTACGTCAACACTGTCGACGGCAAAGGGATTTGAGCCACGCCTTTTCGAGCGGCAACCGGTAATCCCCAGGCCGGGGCTGAGGCGTGCGTCGGTTTCCGGTCAGGTGGCCGACAGCCGGAACGACATCCGCCCGAAGCCCACCTGGTCGCCCTCGCGGACGACGGCCGCGCCGACGACGCGCCGTCCGTTCACCGTCGTGCCGTTGGTGGAGCCGAGGTCGCGCAGGACCCACATGCCCCCCTGGTGGCGCAGTTCGGCGTGAACACGGGAGACCGTCTCGTGGTTGAGGCGCAGCCCGCTGGCGGGGTCGCGCCCTATGCGCAGCGGATGGTCGTGCGCCGGCTGGGGCAGCAGCAGCTTGGGCAGCCGCTCGGCCTGCCAGGCCCTGCGCAGCCGTACGGTGAACCCGGAGACCGCCTCGACGGCGCCGAACACCACGCGGGAGAAGCGGCTCTCCGTGGGCAGGTCGGCGGTGAGCACGGCGAGTTCGTCCGGGCGGCGGGCGGCGAGCGCGAGTTCCATGCGGCGGATGAACGTGTCGTGGGACAGGCGGCCCATGGCGACGCCGTCACGGAGCGCCTTCAGCGCCCTGTCGCGCTCCACGTCGGAGAGCCGCGCGGGGTACGTGTTGAACTCGAAGGACGACGTCACGCTGGTGATTGTCGGGCAGCGCGGCCGGGCTGTCCAGAAAACGGGAAAACGGCCGCCACGCGCGCGTACCCGGCGACACCCGCCGCAAAAGGGCGGATGCACCAGCGGATTGATCTCGTTTGACGCACCATGGACGGGCTACATCACGGTGAGCAGACGAAGGGGAGCCGTCCGTGCAGTTCGAGGTGTGGGCACCGCAGGCCGGCCGAGTGACACTCCAGTGCGACGGCGTCACTCACGCGTTGCAGCGCGATCCGGAACGGGCGGGGTGGTGGTGGGCCGAGGCGGAGGCACGCGACGGGTCACGGTACGGCTTCGCGCTGGACGACGGTCCGGTGCTGCCCGATCCGCGCTCGCGCCGGCAGCCGGACGGCCCGGACGGGCTGAGCGCCGTCGTCGACCACGAGCGCTACGCGTGGCGCGCGGCGTGGCAGGGGCGGCCGCTGCCCGGGGCGGTGCTGTACGAACTGCACGTGGGGACGTACACGCCCGAGGGCACGCTCGACGCGGCCGCCGAGCGGCTCGGCCATCTCGCCGAACTGGGCGTCACGCACGTGCAAGTGATGCCGCTGTGCCCCTTCCCGGGCACGCACGGCTGGGGCTACGAGGGCGTCTCGCTGTGGGCGGTGCACGAGCCGTACGGCGGGCCCGAGGCGCTGCGGCGCTTCGTCGACCGGGCCCACGCACTCGGCCTGGGCGTGGTGCTCGACGTGGTGCACAACCACTTCGGCCCGTCCGGCAACTACCTGCCCCTCTTCGGGCCGTACCTCACTGACACGCACCAGACGCCCTGGGGCGCCGCGGTCAACCTGGACGCGCCCGGCTCGGACGAGGTGCGCGCGTTCCTGATCGGCAGCGCCCTGGCCTGGCTGCGGGACTACCGGCTGGACGGGTTGCGCCTGGACGCGGTGCACGCGCTGGTGGACACGCGCGCGCACCACTTCCTGGAGGAACTGTCGACGGCCGTGGACGCCCTGGCCGCCGAGGTGGACCGGCCGCTGTTCCTGATCGCCGAGTCGGACCTGAACGACCCGCGGCTCATCACCTCCCGAGCGGAGGGCGGCCTCGGGCTGCACGCGCAGTGGAACGACGACTTCCACCACGCCCTGCACACCACGCTGACCGGCGAGGCGCAGGGCTACTACGCCGACTTCGCGCGCGCTCCCCTCGGTGGTCTCGCCAAGACCCTCACGGGCGGCTACTTCCACGACGGGTCGTACTCGAGCTTCCGGCAGCGGCACCACGGACGCCCCCTGGACCGCACGCGGGTGGCCGGGCACCGGCTGCTCGGCTACGGCCAGACCCACGACCAGGTCGGCAACCGCGCCCAGGGGGACCGGCTTTCGGCCCTGCTCTCCCCCGGGCTGCTGGCGTGTGCGGCCACGCTGATCCTGACGGCGCCGTTCACACCGATGCTCTTCATGGGCGAGGAGTGGGCGGCCGGCACACCCTGGCAGTTCTTCACCGACCACACCGACCCGGAGCTGGCGGACGCAGTACGCCGGGGCAGGCGGCGGGAGTTCGCCGCGCACGGCTGGAAGGAGGAGGACGTGCCCGACCCGCAGGACCCGGCCACCCGGAACCGCTCCTGCCTCGACTGGTCCGAAGCGGAACGCGAGCCCCACGCGCGCGTGCTCGCCTGGTACCGGCAGCTCCTCGCCCTGCGCCACGCGCAGCCCGACCTGACCGATCCCGACCTCGCCGACACCAAGGTGGCCTACGACGAGGAGCGGCGCTGGATCGCCTTCCGGCGGGGGGACGTCCTCGTGGTGGTGAACCTGGCCCGGGAGGCGGCCACGCTGCCGCTCGGCGTGCCCCACGCGCGCGTGCTGGCCGCGTGGGAGCCGATTCAGACGCCCGGGGCGGACGGGGTGGTGCGGCTGCCCGGGGAGTCGGGCGTGGTGCTCGTCCAGGACTGAGCCCGGGGAGGGGTCAGCAGGCTTCGCGTCCTGCGTGCCGGTCACGGTGCCGGCGGGGAGACGGCCGCGACGGTGCGCCGCATGGGCGGAGGACGGTCGTAGGGCATCTCCGCGCCCGCGCCGCTACAGGGCGTCGTCGCCGGCTCCCAGGTCCGTCACCCGTTCCAGCAGGATCGGCTCCCAGGCGTGGCGCAGCCGGGTCCGCAGCAGGGCGGTGTCCTTGCCGGTGAGGGCCTCAGCGAGGTGGAGGACGGTGTCGCAGCGGGCGAGCCACAGGCCGCGCAGGCAGGGGCGGGCGCCGTAGCCGGCGAGGGTGGCGGCGCGTACGGCAGCCGGTGAGCCGACGGCGAGGGCGAGGCCCGCGATGTCCTCGGCCGGGTCGCCGACGACCGCCCCGCCCCAGCCGAGCACGCCGCGCACCCGTCCGTCGGCGCTGACCACGAGGTGGCCGCCGGTGAGTGCGTGGTGGGTGAGGACCGCCGAGCCGGGCTGTGCGGCGAGCTGGGCCGCGGCGGGCGGGGTGAGCTGGCCGAGGCGGGCGGCGTCGAACTCGTCGGCTTCGGCGAGGCGTTCGGCGGCGCGCACGGCGGCCCGGCGCAGTGCCTCCAGGGAGCGTGGCGCGGCGCGCGGCACGCCGAGGGTCTCGGCCTGCCGGACGGGCACCTCGCGCAGACCTGTGAGGAGTGCGGCGAGGTCCGCCTCGCCCACGGCCGACACGTCGTGCCGCTCCCCCGAACCGCCGGGCACCTTGGCGTCGAGGGTGTAGGTCAGCCCGGGCGCCCACTCGCCGTGCGCCACGCTGGCCGGCACCGCCATGGGGACGTGCGGGCGGACGAGGTCGCGCAGACGCAGTTCGCGGCGCTGGCGGAGGGTGGCCTCGCGGTCGGGGGCGAGGCGCAGCACGTGGCGGGTGCCGACCCACCAGGTGGCGGGTTCGGCGCCCTCGGTGGCGGGCCGGACCTCGGGGCCGCTGCCCGGCGCGGTCTCCTCGCCGGCCGTGCGGTCCCTGCCGACCTCGCTCGCCTCTCCTCCCTCGTCGTTCTTGCCGCCCTTGCCTTCTTTGCCGCTCCTGCCGTCCTTGCCGTCCTTGAGCAGGGAACGGACCAGTCGGCGGACGGTGTCCGCGGTGGGGGTGGGTGCCTGGGTCATGGTCGCGCCGTTGCCGTTCGGGAGGCGTGAGGGGGACATCGGTGGCGTCACTCCACTATGACCAGCTCGCGGGTGGTGGTGTTCAGGCGCCTCCCGCCGTCCTCGGTGACGGTCACGATGTCCTCGATGCGGACGCCGAACCGGCCGGGCAGGTAGACGCCGGGTTCCACGGAGAAGCACATACCGGGTACGAGCGGCCGCTCCTCGCCCTCGATCATGTAGGGCGGTTCGTGGGTGGTGACGCCGATGCCGTGTCCGGTGCGGTGGATGAAGTACGCGCCGTACCCGGCGTCGGCGATGACCGCGCGGGCGGCCCGGTCGACGTCCTGGCAGGCGGCGCCCGGCCGCACCGCGCGGAGTCCGGCCTCCTGGGCCGCGCGCACGATGTCGTGGACGCGGCGTTCCTCGTCGGTGGGTTCGCCCACGTGGACCGTGCGGGAGGTGTCGGAGCCGTAGCCGTCCCTCAGGCCGCCGAAGTCGAGGACGACCATGTCGCCGCGTTCGATGACCCGGTCCCCGGCCTCGTGGTGCGGGTCGGCGCCGTTCGGGCCCGAGGCGACGATGGTGAAGTCGACCTGCTCGTGACCGTGGCGGCGCAGCAGCCGGTCGAGGTCGGCGGCCACCTCGGACTCCCGGCGGCCGGCGAAGGGGACGTTCCTGATCTCCTCGAACGTCGCGTCGGCGGCGGCTCCCGCGGCCGTCATGAGGTCCAGCTCGGATGCGTCCTTGACGGCGCGCAGCATCGGCAGGGCCTCGGTGAGCGAGACGTACGAACTGCCGGGCACCGTCTGCTGGAGGGCCAGGAGATGCAGGGACCAGGCGTTGTCGCTGATGCCGAACCGGCCCGAGGCGTCGAGCAGCGCCGCGGTGGCGGCGTAGGGGTCGTTGCCGTCGGTCCAGTCGCGCAGGGTCAGGGCGGGCGCGCCGGCCGCCTTCCGCACGTCCCTCGCCTCCAGGGCCGGGACGACGAGGACGGGGTCCTGCCCGGCGGCGAGGACCAGGAGGGTGAGCCGTTCGGTGACCGCCGGGGGTGTGTAGCCGGTGAGCCAGACCAGGTCCGGCCCCGGGGCCACCAGCAGGCCGGCGAGCCCGGCCTCGGCGGCCGAGCGCGCGGCGCGCTCCATGCGGGCCCGGTAGTCGTCGGCGGTGAAGGACGCGGCCGTGCTTCCGGTCATCCGGGCCTCCCAGGACGGACAAAGGGCTACGGGCAGCATCCTGCCCGGCCGGAGGGGGCGGCGCGAGCCGTCTGCGGGCTTTCACTCCGGCGATGCCCCTGGGAGGGCGAGCCGATCGCGGACCGGAAGCGCCGCCCGGGCTCGCCTTCCACGTCCGGGACGGCACGGGGCGGCCCACGGGCCACGTCCGGGTCGTCACGTGACGGCGTGCCTCACGTGACGGCCCCGCACGTGCCGACGGGCGAGACCGGACGGGGCCTCCCGCGCCGGTACGCCGGTGGGCCTCACGTGACGACGGCCGGTACGACCGTCACCTGCTGGTAGCCGCCACTGCGGTGCCGCACCGTCAGCTTCACCTCACGGCCGGGACGTGCGCGGGCGACGGCCCGCACCAGGTCCGCGGCCGTGTCGATGCGGGTCGTGCCGAAGACGAGGAGGACGTCGCCGCGCACCAGACCCGCCTGCTGCGCCGGACCGGGGACATGCAGCCCGACGACCACGGCCCCGGGCTTGCGGGCGTCCATGACCTGCACGCCGAGGGTCACCGCGACGGGCGCGGACGCGAGGGCGGACGGCGAGGGACGGGGAGGCGAGGGCGCGAGCCGCCCGCGCGGGTCGATGACGCCGCCCTTGCCGGCCACCGTGGCGCCCATCGCCCCCAGTCCGATCCCGGACAGCACCAGGACCACCCCCACGAACCCGGCGAACAGCAGGTTGAGCAGCCGTCTCCCGCGCCGCCGGGCGGCGTGCGGGCGGGGCCGTGAGGGGCCGGCCCCTGTCGCCGGCGCCGCCCCGCCGGGGTCCTGGCCCGGCATCGGCTTGGGTCGCAGCGCGGTCTGTTCCATGGCTCGCCTCCGGAGGGTGCCGATCGCCTCCGGCGGATGCGGGACGATCACGGCAGGTGCTCTACCCGGCGCATCGCCTGCCGACGAGCCACGAACGAGTGAGACTGCGGGGCCCCGGACCGGGCCGTCGGGGGCCGGGCGTGCGCGCCGCAGGACGTGCCCATGACGCACGGCACCTGGTCCCCGGGCAGCCGGGAGACGTCCCTCCAGCCGCGCTCGCCGGGCGCGAGCGGGAGGGACGTGCCCTGATGCGGTCGGCCCGGGCGATACGCACGCGCTGCCCGCGCCGGACCTCGACGAGCCGAGTGGAACGGACGGGAGAACGCCGCCTCAGCGGAACGCCGGGACGGGCACGGCCGGCGGCCGGTCCGGGAGGAAGCCGTGAGCGCGCCGGGACAGCCACTCGTCCTTGTAGCGGTCCACCTTCTGGTGCCAGTTCAGGATGCCGGACATCCAGTTCCGCAGGTCCGTCACGTACGTCCCCATGGCGGCGCGTGCCTCTCGCGAGAGCCGGAAGTCGTCGTACAGCACGGGCAGTTCGTGCGCGACGACATGCTCGAACTGCCGCATGCGCTGACTCATCAGGTCGTGCACGATGCCGAGCCCGGTCGGGTAGTCGCAGCCGAAGAAGGACTGCACGACGAGGATCGCGTTGTGGATCTCGCCCTCGAACTCGATCTCCTTCTGGTACGAGAAGACGTCGTTGAGCAGGCACGCGAAGTCCATCGCGGCGTTCTCCAGGGAGCGGACCGGGCCGCTGCGGTAGACCTCGGGCGGGACGGCCGGGCCGTGGCCCATCCGGCACAGGCTCAGGGTGAGGTCGGAGCCGAAGGTCGCCCGGCGCATCTCCAGGTAGTCGACCGGGTCGGGGACGCGGTTCTGGAGCTGGTTGGACAGCTCCCACACCCAGCTCTCGGTCATCACATTGATCGCGTCCTTGAGCGTGCGCCGCGCCTCGGGCGTCATCCGCGCGGTGGTACGCAGCCACAGGTCGGCGAGGGCGCGCTCCATGGCGTTGGCCGGGGGCGGCGGCCCGGCACCGTCGACCGGCATGCAGTCGGACAGGCGGGCCGTGGTCAGCCGGGCCGCGGCCAGGTCACGGCGGTGGCCGTAGACCAGCGGGTAGTAGTCGTCGCCGTAGGTGCCCCAGGCGAGCCACTGCGAGCTGAGGTCGAGGGCCTCGGGGGTGGCGTCCGGGTCGAGGCCGGCCGCGCAGAGCGGGAGGTCGTAGGCCCTGAGTTTGTCCTCATCCCAGACGCCCTCGGCGAGGATGCCCATCCGGCCCACCCAGTCGCGCAGGTTCCGGCGGGAGTTGTCGAGGTGCGGGCTGAGCTCCAGCGGGAACGGCATGCGGATGTCGGGGATCCGTGCCGGCCCGACCTTCTGGTACGGCACGTGCGTGTAGGAGCGCGTGCGCTCGGCGCCGGCCGAGGCGAGCAGGGCGCGGACGTCGGCGGCGGACGTGCCCATGCCGGTGCACCCCGGCCACGGCCTGCCACCGGGCGCCGCGTTCTCGTTCATGTAGCGGCTGGAGCGCAGATGCCACTCGTGGCCGCCGGACTGCCAGTCCTGCAGCCCCTTGGTGTACGCCGCCACGGCAGCGATCTCGTCGGGCCTGAGGCCCTTCTCCAGGGCCAGCGCGGGCACTTCGGTGAACGCCGTGTGCTCGAACTGGTGGAGGCGGGAGGTGAGGACGTCGTTGACGGTGTCGGCGGCCTCCTGGGTGGTGCAGCCGAAGAAGGTCTCCAGCACCAGGACGCCGTTGCTGAGTTCGCCCTCGTCCTCGACCTCGCGCTGGTAGGAGAACAGGTCGTTGCGCAGGTGCACGGCGTCGGAGAAGGTCTCCATCAGCACCCGCAGCGGCCTGGACCCGGCGACGGCGGCGGGCACTTCGGCGGTCGCGTACTCCACGAGCCCGGCCGACCAGGGGGCGCCACCGACCTTGCGGCGCATCTCGATGTACTCGACGGGGTTGGCGATCCGCCCCTCGTTGATGTTGGACAGCTCCCACATCGACTCGTTCAGGAGGTGCTCGGTGGCCACGGCGAAGCGGCGGCGCCAGTCCTCGGACATCTTCGGCACCGTACGCGCCCAAAGGTCGGCGAGGCCCGCCTCGACCGGGTTCTCCGGCTCCGGCAGGGGAGTGGACGGATCCAGCGGCATGAACAGGGGCAGCCGGTCCAGGTGGGCCTTGCCGGCGGCGCGGTCCTGGCTGCGCTTGTACCTCTCCAGGAAGTGGTCGTCGAAGAAGAAGACCCAGACGTACCAGTCGGTGATGAGGGACAGGGCGGGGCCGTCGCAGTCGGGGTGGGTGTAGGCGCAGAGCAGGCCGTAGTCGTGCGCGTCGAGGTCGGCCTGCTCCCAGACGCCGGAGCCCTCCAGCATGCCCATCTCGCGCGCCCACTGGGACGAATGGGCCCGGGCCTCCTCGAGATGAGGGTTCAGCCGCGCGGGGTGCGGCATGTAGAAGTGCGGGAGTTCGAACGGCTGCGTCATGGCCGGGCCCTACCCGGCGCCCGTCGGCGGCATCCGCACGGCCGGACATGATCACACCATCGCGTGAATCAGGGGTGAGGGGGGAGTTCCGGCCGCCCTTGTGACGTTCCCCCTCGGATCACCGTCACCCCGAGCCCCGTTACCCGGCGTCCCGTACCTGGATCAGCGCGTGCGTGCCGCTGGTGCGCCAGCGCTGGTCCTCCGCCGCGACCAGGCCGGCCTCGGTGCGGGCGTCGAGGCCGGTGATCACGTCGGACTTCAGGGTGCGCAGCGCCGCGACCGGGCCGGGGAAGTACGCGGTGACGTCCCAGAAGGGCGTGGTCGGGGCCCAGAGCCGGTCGCCCACCAGGCGGCGGTAGTTGAGGTCGCCCTTGACGATCGTCAGCGTGGCCGAGGCGAACTCGGCGCGCAGGTCGCCGGGCATCTCCGCGTACGGCAGCGGGGCGCTCGAGAAGGGGTGGGCGCGCAGGGTGAGGCGGCCGTCGGCCAGGGCGGACCACAGTTGCTGCCCGTACGCGGCGGCCGCTCCCCCGGCGCCGGTGAGACGGCGCAGGGCGTCGACGACGTCGGAGGTGGTGGCGTCGGAGACGTAGTAGGGATACGGCTTGACGTGCAGGACCGCCCGTCCGATGCGGCCGCTCGTCAGGAGGTGGGCGATGAGGAGCAGGTCGGGGACGAGTTCGCGGCCCGCGTTGTCGGCGACCAGGCACAGTGTGCCCGGGCCGGCGCGGTCGAGCAGGGCCCAGAGCCTCGCGCTGTCGTCGGCGACCAGGCCGGGCGCGGCGTCCGCGCCCCGTGCGCCCTCGGCGGAGAGGCGGAACCCGAGGTCGGCGCGGTTGCCCCAGAGGGAGCCGTGCAGGAGTGCCTGTGCGTGGTCACCGGCGGGCCGGCCGGCGAGGCCGTCGAGCGCGGCGAGTTCCTCGTCGGTCTCGGCGGAGTCGAGTTCGGCCAGTTTGAAGGGGCGGAAGGGGTCGATGCCCTGCCAGGGGCCGGGGCCGAAGTAGCCGACGGCCTGGAGCAGCCGGCGGTAGAACCAGCTCTCCGACCACAGCCACGGCACGTCGAACCAGGACCGGCCGGTGTGGTCGCGCAGTCCCCAGCCGTCCCAGCGGTCGCGGTCGTGCGCGTCGGCGGGGAGGGGCTCGATCGCGCCCTCGGTGCAGTTCGCCAGCAGCTCGTCGAGGGCGCGGTGCTGCCCCGGTTCGTACGGGAAGGCCTCGCGGACCTGCTTGATGATCGCGGGGTGCCGCTCGGCCAGCACGCTGTGGGGGAACGAGCCCGGCTGGTTGCCGAGGAGCACGGGTGCGGTGGGGGTGTCGGGCATGGGCCTCACCGTAACGCGCGGGGCCTTTGCGGTCCCGCCCACTCCGTCAGACCGGTGCGATCTCCCGCTCCAGGCGCGCCGCCAGGCTCAGATAGCGTGCGCGGCGGGTCACCGGGACCAGGCCGCGGATGAGTATGGTCCACATCTCGGCCGTGCGGCGGGGCTGGCGGGCGACGGGTTCCCGGGAGCGGCCCACGACCCGGGTGCCGACGAAGAAGCAGACCAACGAGTGGGCCACGACGTCGATATCGATGTCAGGCTGGACGTCGGACTCCTTCACCGCGCCGACGAGCCGGGCCGTGACGATGTCCAGCCACTCCGTGAACGGGTGACTCAGCGGCGGCCGGGGCCGGATCCCCCCGGTGGCGAGCCGCAGACCGGCCCGCAGCACCGGGTCCTCGACGGACATGCGGGTGATGCCGAACGTGAGGCGCATCAGCGCCTCCAGGGAGGTGTGGCCGCGGTTGTCGGTCTCCGTCGCCAGCCGGCGGGCGGTGCGCGACTGGAGTTCGAGGATCGCGTGGGCGAGATCCTCCTTCGCCGCGAAGTGGAAGTACAGGGCGCCCTTGGTGACCTGGGCGTGCTCCACGATGTCGCTGAGACTGGTCGATTCGTAGCCGCGACGGTCGAACAGGTCAGCAGCCGCCGTGATGATCGTCGAGCGGGTCTGCTCGGCTCGTAACTGCCTCGCCATCGGCTGAACTCTCCCGGGACGGAAATGTACGGGTCATGCCGTTTGTTTTTACCCCCCGTACACGATAACTCACCCTCAGACGGTGCCCATCACGCAAGTACGCCGGAGCGCGGGTGCACATCCGGCGAAACAAACACACCTGGTGAAATAAAACAGCGGGTTTGGTATCCAACTGTGGGGGTTGTGCGGCCAGACGCAAAGGCGGGGGGGGGGGGGGGGGGGGGGGAGGAGCAGGAGCGAAAGCGCTGGGGCGGCTCTCTCCTTCC